>CAIXKQ010000138.1 GCA_903920065.1 uncultured Actinomycetes bacterium | reverse complement strand
TACTCAATCTTGGCAGTAATTGTTGTTGCAACAATCGTCTACTTTGCACGGGCGATTTCATCTGGCGGGTGGCAGCTCACAGCAGGACTACTACTGGGTGGAGTCATGGGAAATCTCGCAGATCGCGCCTTTCGGGAGCCAGCCTTCTTTCGCGGACATGTCATTGATTGGATTGAACTGCCGAATTGGCCGGTATTTAATCTTGCCGATTGCGCAATCGTGATTGCGGCAGCTATTGCATTCGTTTTGAGCGTCAGAAATGTTCCACCGATTACACCAGTAAGGTAGTCACATATGAGCAGAGAGTTAAGAACGCTGAGTGTGCCTGAAGGCGTAGCGGGCGAGCGAATTGATAGCGCCCTGACGCGAGTTCTTGGTCTTTCGCGCACATCGGTAGTGAAGTTACTCGAAGATGGTGATATCAATTCAGGTGGACGCGCTATGCAAAAATCTGATCGAGTCACTGCAGGACAAGTCATTGAAGTTCTTCTGCCCGCACCGCTTAATCAAGACCCTATTCCACTGACTCCACTTGAAGGTCTCACTGTGGTTTATAACGACGATGACATTGTTGTCATTGATAAACCGGTGGGATGCGCAGCGCACCCAAGTCCAGGTTGGATGGGTCCCACAGTAGTTGGCGCACTCATGGCTGCTGGTTACACAATTTCAACATCGGGCCCTGCAGAGCGGGCAGGTGTGGTTCATCGTCTCGATGCTGGCACATCTGGGCTCATGATTATTGCCAAGACAGATGCCGCGTATTTAAAGTTAAAAGAGATGTTTCGCGATCATGATGTTGAAAAAACTTATCATGCACTTGTGCAAGGACATATGGATCCCTCATCCGGAACTATCGATGCCCCGATTGATAGACACCCCAAGGAAGATCATCGCTTTGCCGTTGTTGCAACCGGTAAAGAGAGCATCACGCACTATGAAGTCATTGAGTATTACCGCTCTGTTTCGCTAGTGAAGGTGGAGTTAGAGACTGGACGCACACATCAAATTCGCGTTCATTTCTCGGCGCTGAATCATCCACTTGTTGGTGATACTACTTATGGCGCAGATCCAGTGTTGGGCAAAAAAATGAAGATGTCTCGACCTTGGCTTCACGCTTTAGAGCTTCGCTTTAACCACCCGATTACAGGTGTGCCACTTGAGTTAGTTGCGCCATACCCTCCCGACCTACAGGCCTCTTTGGCGTTGCTATCCGAGGCAGTTCTGCCTTAGGCGCTAATGTTGCGCCACCATGTCATCTGAAGATTTTTCAGCTTCACGGGCATCGACGAAAGACTCGTTTGTACATCTACATGTGCATACCGAGTACTCGATGCTCGATGGTGCCGCGCGCGTCGGTGATCTCGTTAATGAGGTAGCTCGCCAAGAAATGCCGGCAATTGCAATGACAGATCACGGCAATGTTTTTGGTGCCTTTGATTTCTATAAGCAAGCAACTAAAGCAGGCGTCAAACCGATTATTGGAATTGAAGCTTACGTTGCACCTGAATCACGATTTGATAAGAAGCGCGTTCAGTGGGCCGATGGCGGCGAAGATGATGTCTCCGGTGGCGGGGCATATACGCATATGACAATTCTGGCTGAGAACAATCAGGGGTTAGCAAATCTTTTTAAGCTCTCTTCCCTTGCCTCATTAGAAGGTTATTACTACAAGCCCCGGATGGATCGCGAGCTGATCTCGAGATATGCCGATGGACTGATAGCAACAACGGGCTGCCCGGGTGGAGAAATCCAAACACGTCTGCGTATGGGAAATTACAAAGAGGCGCTACGTGCTGCCAGTGATTACCGAGATATTTTCGGTGCCAACAACTTCTTTCTAGAAGTAATGGATCACCATATCGATGTTGAAACTCGCGTCAAAGCTGACCTACTTAAACTGGGCAAAGAACTTAAACTGCCACTGCTTGCAACGAATGACCTTCATTACACATTCCATGAAGATGCTGCAGCTCACGAAGCTCTGCTCTGCGTGCAATCTGGTTCTACGCTGGCTGATCCCAAGCGATTCAAATTCGATAATGATGAGTTCTATCTCAAGACTCCGGCCCAGATGCGCGAGCTCTTTAAAGAGATTCCAGAGTCATGTGATAACACCTTGCTCATCGCCGAGCGTTGTAATGTAAAACTGCGCGAAGATGAGAACCTTTTACCTGCCTTTACTGTGCCGGAATCAGAGACAGAAGATTCTTGGCTGCGCAAAGAGGCAGAACGCGGATTGCATGAACGTATGAAAGGTAAGGCAACACCGGAGCACGTTACCCGCTTACATTACGAACTCGATGTCATGATCAAGATGGGTTTTCCTGGTTACTTTCTCGTCGTTGCAGATCTTGTCGCACATGCCAAGAAAGTCGGAATTAGAGTTGGTCCAGGACGAGGCTCGGCCGCAGGTTCACTTGTGGCTTATGCACTCGGCATTACTGGTCTTGATCCGATTGAGCACGGACTGTTGTTTGAGCGCTTTCTAAATCCAGAGCGAATCTCAATGCCCGATATCGATCTCGACTTTGATGAACGTCGTCGCTCAGAAATGATTCGCTATGCAACTGAAAAATATGGTGAAGACCGTGTTGCTCAGATCATTACCTACGGAACTATTAAATCAAAGCAATCGCTCAAGGATTCAACGCGAGTTCTGGGATACCCATATGCCATCGGTGAAAAACTCACTAAGGCACTTCCACCATCGGTGATGGGTAAAGACATCACTCTCTCTGGCGTATTCGATAGTAAAGATGCTAGATACGGAGAAGCGGGGGAGTTTAGACAACTCTATGAAACGGACCCAGATTCCAAGCGAGTGGTAGATCTTGCTAAAGGTTTAGAGGGCCTGAAACGACAATGGGGCGTGCACGCAGCTGGCGTTATTCTCTCGCGCGAGCCTTTATTAGATGTGATTCCCATTCATCGCCGCGAAGCAGACGGTGCCATCATTACTCAATTCGATATGGGAGCTTGTGAATCTACCGGGCTGCTCAAAATGGACTTCTTGGGCCTTCGTAACCTTTCGGTATTAGATGATGCGCTGCTGAACATTAAAGCCAATCAAAATATTGATGTCGTGCTTGAAGATTTACCGCTGCACGATAAGAAAACTTTCGAACTGCTCTCGCGCGGTGACACATTAGGTGTATTCCAACTCGACGGCGGCCCGATGCGAGCACTCCTTCGCAGCATGGCCCCGGATTCCTTCGCTGATATTTCAGCAGTTATCGCACTCTATCGCCCAGGACCAATGGGTGAGAATGCGCATAATAACTATGCCGATCGAAAGAATTCTCGTAAACCGGTTGAACCGATTCATCCTGAGTTAAATCTTCCGCTACAGGAAATTCTTGGCGATACCTATGGTCTGATTGTTTATCAAGAGCAGGTAATGGCCATTGCACAAAAGGTTGCCGGCTTCACTCTGGGTCGCGCAGATCTATTGCGTAAGGCGATGGGTAAGAAGAATAAAGAGATTCTAGATAAGGAATACATCCCATTTGAAGCGGGAATGAAATCAAACGGATTTTCCGAAGCTGCGATACAACGGCTATGGGAAGTGTTGATTCCCTTCTCTGACTACGCATTTAACCGAGCGCATAGCGCCGGCTATGGGGTTGTCTCGTTCTGGACTGCCTACTTAAAGGCAAATTACCCGACTGAATATATGGCTGCCCTTCTTACTAGTGTGCGCGATGATAAAGATAAGTCAGCGCTCTATCTCTCGGAATGTCGTCGCATGGGCATTAAAGTCTTGCCGCCAGATGTCAATGAATCAGATGCTGAGTACACACCACGTGGTGTGGATATTCGCTTTGGTTTAGCTGCGATCCGCAACGTTGGCGAAGGAGTAGTTGCCTCCATTAAAACTGCTCGCGCTACAAAGGGGGCTTTCACTTCCTTTGGTGACTTCTTGGCAAAAGTTGATGCCAATGTATGTAATAAGAAGACCATTGAATCTTTGGTTAAAGCCGGTGCATTTGATTCCTTGGGCCATCCTCGTAAGGGCTTGATGGCTATCCATCTTGAAGCTATCGACTCAGTCATTGAAACCAAACGCGCGGAGGCAATTGGACAATTTGATTTGTTCGGAGGCGATTCAATTTCACAAGTAGCAAGTATGGATATCGAGATTCCATCGATGGAATGGGATAAGTCCACGCTACTTACCTTTGAACGAGAGATGCTCGGTCTCTATGTATCTGATCACCCACTGCTCGGGGTGGAGCACGTACTTCGTTCACACACTGATATGACCATTAGCGAACTACTCGATGAAAGTCCGGCCGATGGCGTTGTCACTATCGGTGGGCTAATAACTGGCATCCAGCGAAAAGTTTCTCGCCAAGGTGCATCATGGGCAGTGGTAAACGTTGAGGATTTAGAAGGAGCAATTGAAGTTCTCTTCTTCTCAAATACATATAACCAATATGCACTCTCACTCACCGAAGATCGTGTTGTAGTTGTTAAGGGGCGCTTCTCGCGCACTGATGAGCAAGTCAGGTTTACCGCCCTGGAAATGAAGATGCCAGATATTTCCGGAGCACCAACAGGGCCATTACTTATCACCTTGCCAGCAACGCAAGTGACACCTCCGATTGTCGAACGAATTAAAGAGATTCTGCGTTCTCATCCTGGAAAACGTGAAGTCCATCTGCACGTGGTTGATCAGCAGAAGACGACCACTCTCAAAATTGACGCGCTAGTAACATCATCGCCAAGTTTGAGCGCCGACCTCAAAGCAATTTTGGGGCCGGAGTGCCTGGTCCGGATTTAAGGCATCGCTAATCACGTCACGTGCTGCAGTGCTAACAAAGTAGAATGAGGGCGTGATTCGCACCCTTGATTTGCGTGGAAAGAGCCTTGATAAGGCTGGCTATCAAAGCCTGCTTCCACGGGCCACGTTAGATGTCGCACAAGCAATGGTTGCAATCGAATCTATTTTAAAGCGCGTTCGCGAGGGTAGCGAAGCAGACCTGATTGCACTTGCGCAAGAATTCGATGGCGTAAGGCCAGCATCAATCAGAGTTCCACAATCAGCACTAGATGACGCACTTGCCCAATTAGATCCGGCTATTCGCACTGCGCTAGAAGTATCTGCCGCGCGCATTCGCACAGTACACAACGACCAGATTCGCACAGATTCCAAGACCACTGTTGTCGATGGTGGCATCGTCACTGAGAAATGGATCCCAGTTGATCGCGTGGGGCTCTATGTTCCAGGTGGGCGCGCGGTCTATCCGAGTAGCGTGATGATGAATGTTATTCCGGCCCAGATAGCAAAAGTTTCTAGTATCGCTGTTGCTTCACCGCCACAGAAGGAATATGGAGGTCTGCCACACCCAACAATTCTTGCAACGTGTGCGCTCCTTGGAATCACGGAAGTTTATGCAGTGGGTGGGGCACAAGCGATAGCACTCTTTGGCTATGGCATGAAAGATCTCTGCGCCAAATGTGATTTAGTCACTGGACCAGGAAATATTTATGTCGCTGCTGCCAAGCGGGCACTTCGTGGAATCATCGGTATCGATTCAGAGGCCGGTCCTACCGAGATTGCAATCTTGGCTGATGAAAGTGCGATCGCAGCAGAGGTTGCGGCAGATCTGATTAGCCAAGCTGAGCACGATGTCATTGCCGCCGCGGTGTTAGTAACCACATCAGAATCACTTGCCGCAGATGTGATTGCCGAGCTCAAGGTGCGAGTAGCAAAGACGAAACATGCAGAGCGGATAAGAACTGCCCTCTCAGGAATACAGTCAGCGATAGCACTTGTTGATTCCATCGAACAAGGCCTAGCTGTTGTCAACGCCTATGCGGCCGAACACTTAGAGATTCAGACAAAAAATGCGAGTGCCGATGCGTTGCAGATTCGCAATGCTGGCGCAGTATTTATCGGTCGCTTCTCACCTGTATCTCTGGGAGATTACTCAGCAGGCTCAAACCATGTATTGCCCACCGGGGGATGCGCCTGTCACAGCAGTGGACTTTCAGTGCAAACTTTCTTACGAGGGTTACATTTCATCGAGTATGACCAGAATGCATTTACAGATATTGCAAGTACTGTCATTACCCTTGCCGAAGCTGAAGATCTTCCGGCGCACGGTGAAGCGATGACTGCTCGATTGGAAAATTTATGATGAGCCAAGATTGGCCATCGTGGTTGCCCTTGCGCGGTAATTTACGCGAGCTCTCAGCTTACGGTGCACCGCAATTACCTGCCGATGCAGTCTTAAATACCAATGAAAATCCATATGCGCCATCACCTGAACTGGCACAGGCAATTGCCGCGCGAGTGTTAAATGTTGCAAGTACCTTAAATCGCTATCCGGATCGCGATGCGCTAGCTCTGCGCACCAAGTTGGCAGAGTTTGTGAATTCTCTTTCTGCAACCTCTTTCACATCTAAAAATATTTGGGCTGCTAATGGCAGCAACGAAATCATTCAATCACTCTTCCTAGCCTTCGGTGGGGGATCAGCTATCGGCTTTACTCCTTCCTATTCGATGCACCCCCTCATTGCGCGCGTGTGTCAGGTTGCGTGGACGAATGGTTCTCGCAGAGCTGATTACTCACTTGATATTGATAGCGCAGTTGCCCAGATTCAAAGCTCAAAGCCTTCCTTAACTTTTATTACGACTCCCAATAATCCAACCGGATCTGCAGTCACCTTGGATGAAATTGAGAAGTTAGCTATCAACACCCCTGGGCTCCTTGTTGTTGATGAGGCGTATGCAGAGTTCTCTGATGAAGCATCTGCCATAACTCTGATTGAGAAATATCCACATGTGGTCGTGATTCGCACAATGAGCAAGGCTTTCTCATTCGCCGGTGCGCGCGTGGGATATCTAGTTGCCCACCCATCGGTGATCGATGCCATGTTTTTAGTTCGTTTGCCATATCACCTGAGCGCTCTGACTCAAGCTGCCGCTGAGGTAGCACTTGATTTCAGCACCGAACTATTGGCGACAGTGGACCAGCTTCGCAGCGCTCGAAATCAGATGGCGCAGGAGTTAGAAGAATTAGGCCTCACCGTCCTTCCAAGCAGCGCCAACTTCCTGCTCTTCACAGGTTTTGAGCAGTCATCGCCTGAACTCTGGCAGGCACTGCTTGATAGAGGAGTT
>CAIXKQ010000137.1 GCA_903920065.1 uncultured Actinomycetes bacterium | reverse complement strand
TCAATGATTGTGACCTCTGCACCAAAGGATTTCCAGACAGATGCAAACTCGCAACCGATGACGCCACCACCAAGGACGATGACACTCTTTGGAACATAGTCCATCGCTGTGCCATGATCAGATGTAATCACCTGCTTGCCATCGATATCTAATCCGGGCAAGGTGCGGGCGTAGGATCCGGTAGCTAGAACAATATTCTTTCCGACGTATTGGGTTCCATTAACATCAACTGTGTTATTTGAAACAAGACGACCGGTTCCTTCCACGTATGTGATCCCGCGAGATTTAACGAGACCTTGTAACCCTTTGTAGAGACCGGCAATGACGCCATCCTTATAGGAGTTCACTCCGCCCATATCGATGGAGTTAAATGTTGCATTGACTCCAAATTGGGAAGATTCGCGAGCGCTATCTGCAACTTCACCTGCATGGAGTAGCGCCTTGGTTGGAATACATCCGCGGTGTAAACAAGTACCGCCAACCTTGTCCTTCTCGATCAGTGCCACGGTTAAACCGAGTTGCGCACCTCGAAGGGCTGCTGCATAACCGCCGCTGCCTCCACCAAGAACTACAAGATCAAAATTCGACACAGATTGACTCCTCTAAGCCTGCTCAACTCTAGCTTCCAACAGGGGTTATCTTGCCAGCCTTAGCCGCCTAAGGCTAAATCGCGAGAAAGTGACTACTGGCCGCGCGCCAATTCGACCAAAGAGCGCAGGGCGATACCTGTGCCTCCCACGGGGGTGTAGCCATGGGGCGCACCTTCATTAAATGCCGGGCCTGCAATATCTAGATGCAGCCACGGAAGATCTTCGCTGACAAACTCCTTAAGAAAGAGTCCCGCCACAAGCATGCCGCCCATGCGATCTCCGATATTGGCCATATCGGCAACAGGGGAATCAAGTGATGCACGTAACTCAACGGGAAGTGGCATCGGCCAGAAAGATTCACCGGAAATTTCAGTCGCTTTCAAAAAGTCAGCCGAGAAATCTTCGCTGTTGGTCATTACCGCACTGGTACGAGTGCCAAGTGCCACAACTTGTGCGCCAGTAAGAGTTGCAACATCAATGATTCCATCAAGGTCGCTCGTTTCCTGTGCCTTCACAAGTGCATCCGCCAGCACTAAGCGACCTTCGGCATCAGGGTTGAGAACTTCTACAGTTTTACCGCCATAAATCGTGATGACATCACTAGGTCTGGTCGCATTCTCACTCACCATATTTTCAGCAAGCGGCGCCCAGGTTTCGATCGCAACCGGTAACTTAAGTAGTGCAATAGCAATAGTTGCCGCACATACCGCTGCCGCTCCGCTCATATCTGACTTCATCGCCTCCATACCGAGGGCGGGCTTAAGAGCGAGTCCACCGGTGTCGAAAGTGATTCCTTTTCCGACAAAGGCATATTTCTTTTGTGGTGTTACACCCTTTGGCGTGTAGGTGATGTTCAGTAGCCGCGGTGGATTAACCGATCCTTGACCGACAGCGGTAATTCCACCGAATCCTTTAGCTTTCAATTGCGATTCGTTCATCACCGAAACTTTAAGCCCGACAGCTGCGCCACCAGCGACTTTCACAGCGTCGCTGATTGCGGCGCAGAAACTTTCGGGTGTGAGGTGACTAGGGGGAGTATTGATTAAATCGCGCACCAGGTGCGTATAGGTAGCAATCACTTCAGCCGAGTGGGCAGCAGCCTTTGCCGCTGGCGTCGGTGCAAGAAGTGAGAAGAGGGTGATGCTTCTCAGAGGAGACTTTTGAGCATCCTTAGTAGCTCCTCTAAATGAATCAAAGAGGTAACTTCCAAGTCCTGCTCCTTCTGCGATTGCAGTCAGACTGCGAAGATCTTTGGCAGGCAGCGCGAAGGTGGCACTGGCATGCCCAGCTAGCGAACGAGCGGCGGCGCCAGCTGCACGGCGTAACACTTCAGCGTCATAAGATGATGAAACTTTTCCAAGTCCGGTAAAGACGATCAAGCGAGTTGTAATGCCGGCAACTTTAATTACTTCATCGGCCTTTCCTGTTGCACCCAGATCACTGAGGGCTTGGAGTAGCGGTTTGGTATCAAAGGGCAAGTCACCGGATTCAATCTGAAATGAAGCCTTGGCACTCTTTCCTACTTTGGTCGCAAGACCAACAACCAGCACATCGTCTTTCACGATTCCGTCGGTGAGGCGGATGGTTGTCATTAATTGCTCCTTCGATTCTCTCGCTCATTTTTGTGATGGCGAAACAGAGTTCAGATGTTGGGTAAGTGTAAGTTGTCATCGTGAAAAACTCACCTTTGCATCAGAAACATCTCGAGCGCCAAGCCAAGATGGCTGACTTTGGTGGGTGGCTAATGCCCATTGAATACCCCGGGGCTGGTGTTCTTGCTGAGCATAAGGCGGTGCGCGAGCGGGTTGGGTTATTTGACGTTTCTCATCTTGGCAAAGCCAGTGTGAGCGGACCAGGGTCGCTGGAATTTCTTAATCTGATGTTTACCAATGATCTGAGCCGGATCACTGATGGCAAGGCCCAATACACACTGCTGTGCAACGATGATGGTGGAGTCGTTGATGATCTCATTGCATATAGAAATAGCGATGTGGATTTCTTCTTGATCCCAAATGCATCGAATACTGCCGATGTGGTGCGAGTTCTGCAATCCGAGGCTCCTTCCGGAATTTCAGTTACTAATCTTCATGAGGAGTTCGCAGTGCTTGCGCTGCAAGGCCCTGATGCACAGGCAGTTATTCAAAGTTTGGGAGTTAATCCGACGATGGATTACATGGCTTTTGCTCATGTGATGATCGGTGGTTGCGATGTGATTCTCTGCCGAACTGGTTACACCGGTGAACATGGCTATGAAATCGTTCCGCGTTGGGATGATGCGCCAATTGTTTGGGATGTCCTAGTACAAGCGATGCAAGCATTCGATGGCCAGATATGCGGACTCGGTGCCCGAGATACCTTGCGCACGGAGATGGGTTATCCATTACACGGTCATGAACTCACGCTAGAGATCACTCCAGTTCAGGCCAGTGCGGGATGGGCAATCGGATGGAAGAAAGCGAATTTTCGCGGTGCTGATGCTTTACGTGCCGAGCGCGAAGAAGGCAATGTTCGCACATTGCGCGCCCTGAAATCAAATGACCGAGGTATTCCGCGTGCTGGCATGGTCGTGAAGGATGTGCACGGTGTCGAGGTAGGGGTCGTCACGAGTGGAACCTTCTCGCCATCGCTTAAAGTTGGAATTGCACTTGCACTCATCGATCCAGGTTTGAGCGAAGGTGATGAAGTAGTAATTGATGTGCGAGGGCGCACATCTTCGGCAACTATCGCTTCGTTGCCATTTTCCCCATCGCACGTTCGTTAGTCGTTAAATTCCTAAACTCAATGGGTGAAACAAATGCAGCGCGGGTGTGAGCTCGTCGAAGCGCCCCCAGTACTGGCGCCCCCATCGCAATAAGTAGAACCGAAGTGAATATCGCGCGCGGAATATCCCAAGCCAGTGCTGATAAGAAGTGGTAACTCAAAAAATTACTTAGATTGGCAGTTATTGGTGCGCCCGCAGTAAATGAAAGCTGGGAATCGACTCCCAAATACCACGGCCAAAATTGCAGATCCATGGCGATCCCGAAGAACTCGGCAGCGAGAATTCCATAGAGAACAAGAAGAGCGAGTTCCTTCTTTGCCCGAACCTTGCGGGGGAGTAACCCGACACCAAGTCCAATCCAGGCAGCGGCAAAACATTGATATGCCAGCCATGGCCCGGTGCCGCCAGTGATGAGCGCTGAGAGAAGCATGGAAAGTGCGCCTAGAAGAAAACCAAATGATGGACCAAAAACTCGCGCACTTAAGATTAAGAGAAACCACATAGGTTCAAGGCCCACTGCTCCTGTGCCAAGTGGGCGCAGCGCGGCCACAAGTGCGCAAAGCAGGGCAAGGAGTGCAACAGATTTTGCATCCAACGAACCATTGCTCACACTGATGAGAAAGAGTGCAAGTGCTAGCGGAGTAGCGCAGAGAAATATCCATTGCGGATGAGAGACCTGAGTGGAGATTAGAAATGGCCAGCAGAATCCAAGTAATCCGACCGCACTCGTTGCAACTAGCACCAAGAACTGCACTTTCGAGAAGATAAGAATGCTGCCTGTTCTCATGAATTTGCTTCTAACGCTGCGACCACGTGATCAACTGTGAGCCACGGTTGTGGAGACATGATCTTGGCAACTTGCGGAGCAAAGGCTGGTGAACTCAGTAGAACATCGAGGGTAGAACCATCTGCGACTATTTCACCTTCTGCTAAGAAAATAACCCGATCAGCTAACTCGGCAACAAGTTCAACATCGTGTGTGGCAAGTAAGACTGGGTTACTAAGTGTTCTTGCATACTCTTTAAGCGCAAGAGTAAAGAGCGCCTTTGCTTGATAATCCAAACCTCTAGTGGGCTCATCGAGAATGAGCAGTTTCGGATTTCCAGAGAGCACAATGCTCAGAACAAGTGCCAACCGTTGTCCCTCGGAAAGATCGTGCGGATGTGCATTTTGTGAAATTTCTGGAACAAGTCTGTTTAAGAATGCGAGCGTGGTGCCTGGGGTAAGGCCAGCTTGGTTATCTGCTTGCGTGCACTCGGCGTACACGCTTTGGCCATAGAGTAAATCAGCCGGTTCTTGTGGAACATAACCAATCGTTTCTCGCCGCTTAGTGCCCGACAGCGCAGCTGGATCGCCACCGTAAACTCGCACGGTACCGGCATTGGGTTGCAGTACTCCCACGATGGCTTCAAGAAGTGAACTCTTACCAGCTCCATTGCGGCCCATCAAAGCGACAATTTCTCCTTGGCCGATAACGGTAGAAATCTTATGCAGTGCGACATCGTTGCCATATTTAATCTGAAGCGAGTCCACCTCAATTACAGGTGAAGTCGAAGGTCGTGAGTGGGTCACCGGCTGGGTATCAATACTTCTGACTTCAGTGGTAAGTCGGCGTACTTCTCGCACACTCGTTCCAAATTCACTTAAGTTCAGCGCACGGGCAATTCGGATAATCGGTGGGACGAGTATGGATTTTTCAAGTATCTCTTCGGCGCTACCAATGGAAGTTTCGCCATCACTTTCGATATAGATGATGCGATCAACAAATTGAATCACTCGTTCCAAACGATGCTCAGCAATAATGACAGTGACACTCAAATCGTGCACGAGGCGATGCAAGACAGAGAGAACTTCCTCAGCTGCGATCGGATCTAGTGCGCTAGTCGGTTCATCAAGAACCAAAACTTTGGGGTGCATCACCAGTGCTGAAGCAATGGCCACGCGCTGTTGTTCACCACCGCTGAGCGAACTGATTGCTCGATTACGAACCGAATTCAGACTGAGTAAATCAAGGACTTCCTCGACCCGCTTTCGCATCACATCAGGTGCGAAATTGAGAGCTTCCATTCCAAATGCAATCTCTTCTTCGACAATATCTGTCACAAATCCATTAATGGGGTTCTGTCCAACTATTCCCACTAAGTGAGCAAGGGAACCTGGCTTAACCTCACGTGTAGAAATTCCATCGACTGTGATATCACCAGCCAGGATTCCTCCTGTGTGGTGGGGGACTAGCCCATTGATAAGACGCAAGAGTGAAGATTTCCCGGAGCCAGTTTGGCCCATGACTAGGACCATCTCGCCTTCAGCAATCTGGCAGGTGAGATCTTCCAGGATTGTCTTAGTCGAGTGCGGATAGATCAATGAAACATTGGAGAAGGTAATCATGATGCGACCATCACCGTCGCAGCCACGAAGGCGGTAAGAAGAAAGTAAAAATCACGAGCAAGCCATGGTGCGGGGCGATAGCGTGATCTTTTTCTACTCACTCCATAACCGCGTGAATCCATAGATTGCGCTAACTGCAAAGAGCGAGTGAGAGTTTCCTCCAGTAGCGGCAGGGAGATAGAACGTAAAGAGACTTTCTCAATCCCTCTCATCTGTTGGGCTCGCTTTATTCGCTTCACACTCTGCGCAAGTTGCGGAAAGACGGAGGTTGCAATCACAAGGGTGATACCGATTTCATAAATGAATACGGGCAAGACTCGAAGCAATTTGTGTGGGCTAGTCAGTGCAGATGCTGCTCCGAAGAGTGCAATCATGGTGGCGATGATGACACCCTCGTGAATAGAAGAAGAGAGTCGCTCCAAAGTTACTGCGCCACCAATACGGATACCGGGCATCCAGGATGGTAAATCTAGGATTGGAATCCGAAAGAGTTCGGTTCCGGGAATCGGAACGCCAATAAGTACTCCGATGAGTGCACGGAATGCGATGATGAAAGTTCCGATTCGAAGAGACCACCAGAAGGTTGCATTCCAAGGGGATCCATCTCTGCGCAGGTAGACAACTAAGGCCGCTACACCCACAGTGGCAAGTGCCACCCAGGCGTTATCTAAAGCCACGATTCCAATTGCGAGAATCAGCGACCAGACCCACATGGTCAGTGGATGTAGCGGTTTAGTCATAAGAATTTCAAGTTACTTCTTCAGAAGTGCGGCTGGAGTTTTAATCTCCACGCCACATTCCTTCTTCGGATATCCGTTAAATCCGCAGATCAGCCCTGATTTATCTGCTCGGACTTTCACCACTTGGCCCAAGACATCGATACCTTGGGAGCTCATCGCGGTGGTAACGCAGCGAGTGATGTTTTTTGGCACCATTTCACCGGTCGGTGCGTATGCCTTGTTTCCAAAATCTACAACGAGTGCGATGCGCTTCTTTCCAGAGGTCGCCTTGGTGCTTCCACAGATTGCTGTGAAATTAGGCTTCACTGAAGGTGCAACCGATGGAATGTCATCGTTGCTAAATACGAATGACCATCCTTCAACTGCGCCATCTTTGATATCAACAGTGGGTCCGGTCATTGCCGCGGTCCAGGTAATGGCACCTGGTGCCACTTGGAAGTAACCCCAATAGCGATAGCCCTTAGAGGCTGCTGCTTGTGATGGTGCCATGGAAATCACTTGCAATGCGATTAAGAAGATTGCAAAGATTTTGGCTGTCTTATTCTCTTTCATGTACTGGAGTCTCCTGTGTAAGAGAGTCTCACAGGGGTAGCTCGCAAGCAGTAGGCACATAGGGCCTAGAAACTGTTGGACTACACCCCGCAAACCTCGGCGGGTGTTGGTCTATTGCAAATATCTAGGTGGGTAATCCGACTTGATGAGAAGTGAAAACTTCTGCTCTTACGGTTGCGGGTCAGCGTCGGATTTGCACCGAACTTCCCCCACGGAGATATCTATTAAGTTGTGGTCGAACCAAACCATATGAGAGCTTCATTGGCAACAAGCCACGCAAGGACTTAGGGTATGCCGCATGGAATATAGACGCCTCGGAAGTTCTGGAATGTATGTCTCAGAGATTGCTTATGGAAACTGGGTTACCCATGGATCCCAAGTTGAATCTGAAGCAGCAGCGAAATGTGTGAAGGCTGCCCTGGATTGCGGCATCACAACATTTGATACAGCCGATGTCTACGCCGGAACGAAGGCGGAAGTTATTTTAGGTAGAGCGCTCAAAGGCGTGCGCCGCGAATCCTACGAATTACTTACCAAGGTCTACTGGCCAACTGGTCCTGGAAAAAATGATCGCGGACTTTCTCGTAAACACATTATCGAATCTTGCAATGCTTCACTCAAGCGACTAAAAACAGATTACATCGATCTCTATCAGGCCCATCGATTTGATGTTGAAACACCGCTAGAAGAAACTTTAAGCGCCTTTGATGATCTCATTCGCCAGGGCAAGGTTCACTACATCGGTTTCTCCGAGTGGACCGCGCCGCAAATTAGCGAAGCCCTCAAGATTCAAGATGCCCGCGGATACAACCGATTTGTCTCCAGCCAGCCGCAATATTCGGCGCTCTGGCGAGTGATTGAAGCTGAAGTAGTTCCGCTTTCAAAGAAAGAGGGAATCGGCCAAATAGTTTGGTCACCGATGGCGCAAGGAGTGCTCACCGGTAAGTACCTGCCGGGTGTGAAACCTCCAGCTGGGTCAAGGGCCACCGATAAGAAGAGCGGAGCAGGGTTCATCTCTGCTTTTATGAAAGATGAAATTCTGGTTGCTGTGCAAAATCTGAAACCAATTGCGGCAGATCACGACTTAACTACTTCACAACTTGCTCTGGCCTGGGTGCTGCAGAATGAGAACGTCTCTGCTGCCATTATGGGCGCTACCAAACCGGCTCAGGTGAAAGAGAATGTCAAAGCATCGGGTGTGAAGCTCTCGCTCGATGTCATGGCTGCCATCGATAAAATCCTGGGGGATTTACCGGAACGTAGCGCTGATAAGGATCGAACTCCTAGGCCACGGGCTTAACGTAAAAGTTAGAAGGAATCTCCGCGCTTGATTGCTGGCTTGGGTGTGCGCATTCTGCGCATCTGAGTAGATCGCAGCCAGCCATACATTCCAATGCCTTTAAGTTCTGCGCCGGGGAATTTCTCGCTCACTACCTTCTTTAAGGTGCGGCCGAGGAAGAATCCATCAATGACTGATGTCAAAAGTACTGCGTACATAATGAAGATACTTCCGAGTTGGAAAATCTTTGACGGAATAAGTGTCAGAACTAAAACCACGAAGATGATCGGCAGGAAGTATTCGCCCACTGAGCGACGAGCATCAACATAGTTACGAACAAATTTCTTGACCGGTCCCTTATCGCGAGCTGGAAGTGCGCTCTCATCTCCGCGAAGATAAGCAGCCCGCTGGGCTACACGAGCAGCGCGAGCTGCCTCTTTAGCACGAGCCTTCTCTGCCTTAGTTGATGCTGGTGCAAGGGAAGAAACCTTGCGTGCAGCCTCTGCCTCTTTACGCTTAGGAGTCGGGCGACCTTTTTTATCGTCAGTTGATTCAGTCATGGGCGCAACTATAGAGCGAGCATCTGTTCTAGAGCCAACTTTGCATACTTTGCTACGCGTGGATCGACCTTAATCTCATTGACCACGTGGCCAGCAATGATGGACTCCATCGACCAGACTAGGTGCGGCAGGTCGATTCGATTCATGGTCGAGCAGTAGCAGACCGTCTTATCCAAGAAGATGACTTCCTTATCTGGATTATTTGCAGCTAGCCTCGAGACTAAGTTCAACTCGGTACCGACTGCCCATTTACTGCCAGGAGCTGATTGCGAAACAATCTGAATTATCTTCTCGGTACTTCCCACAACATCTGCCGCCGAGACAACCTCGTATTGGCATTCTGGATGGACAATGACTTGCACGCCAGGAATTCGCGCACGCACCTCATGAATAGACTCGAGTGAAAAGCGGCCATGAACTGAGCAATGTCCGCGCCAGAGAATCATCTTCGCTCCACGAATTTCATCTTCGGTGAGCCCGCCCATAGGTTTCCATGGATTCCACAACACACAATCTTCTAGTGATAAGCCAAGAGATAACACTGCAGTATTTCGACCTAAATGTTGATCAGGCATAAACAATACTTTTTCAGATTTAGCAAAGGCCCATTCAAGTGACTTCTGGGCATTTGATGAGGTGCAAATAGTTCCACCATGTTCACCGGTGAAACTCTTGATGGCTGCAGATGAATTCATATATGTCACTGGCGTCGTGCGGGAGGCAACACCTAACTGCTCAAGATCCTTCCAACATTGATTCACTTGATTAGCGGTAGCCATATCTGCCATCGAGCAACCAGCGGCTAAGTCGGGAAGTATGACC
>CAIXKQ010000136.1 GCA_903920065.1 uncultured Actinomycetes bacterium | reverse complement strand
CCACGTAACCTGGGCGCAATTGTGAGAAGTGCGGCAGCCTTTGGCGCATCCGGTGTTTTGATGACTGAACGTCGCGCTGCCGGCATGACCGCATCTGCGTGGAAATCTTCCGCAGGAGCAGCTGCGCGCTTGCCTATTGCACAGGTGACAAACCTTGCCCGCACCATTGATGAAGCAAAGAAATTAGGCTGTTTTGTGGTGGGCCTTGATGGCGAATCTGATGTATCTATCGCTGAGATGAAGGTGGCAACTGAGAACCTGATGGTGATTGTGGGCTCAGAAGGTAAAGGGCTGGCACGTTTAACGCGCGAGAAGTGCGACCTGGTTGTCTCTATTCCCATCAGTGCAAGTACTGAATCCTTAAACGCTTCCGTTGCAACATCTATCGCGCTCTATGCCGTCGATGAAGCACGGCGCAAAGGTTAATTACTTAGGTTAATTCGCAGTGATATACCAACGTTTCATCGTCTGTGGAGATTCTTACTCTGAAGGAATGACCGATGAAATCATCGATGGCCAGTATCGCGGATGGGCAGATCGCGCTGCAGATGAGATGGCCAAAGCCCACCTTGATTTCACCTATGTGAATTTAGCTGTGCGCGGAAAATTGCTGGGACAAGTTGTGCAAGATCAAGTTCCGGTCGCACTCTCATTTGTCACAGGCGCCGACACCCTTATCTCATTTCACGCAGGTGCTAATGATGCACTGCGCCCGGGTTATCAGGCAGATGTTGCCATCGCGCTCTATCAAGATGCGGTCCGATCACTTGCGCGAAGTGGCGCACAAGTAATGCTCTTTACCGTCCTTGAAAAAACTGGAAACAAAGGACGAGGCGCTGAGATTTGGGAACGACGCTTTTCGGCCTTTAATAAAGGCGTGCGGGCAGTGGGGCTAGAAGTTGGCGCCATTGTGGTTGATGCTAATGAAGAAAATTTCTTAAGTGATCGAAGATTTTTAGCTTTTGATCGCCTTCACTTAAATCAGGAAGGTCACTATCGATGCGGGCAAGCGGTATTAGAAAAGATTGGCTTGCCATTTAATCCTGCGTGGAGAACACCATTGCCTCCGGCGAAGAAAGTTCCATGGATTGTGCAAAAGGGCATCACCGTTGCCTGGTTTATTGTTTTTGCGCTGCCTTGGATTTATCGTCGTTTACGGGGTAAGTCATCAGGTGATGGAAGAAGTGCCAAATACCCATTACCGCTCTCCTGGCCGAGGTAAAGGCCACGATTTTTAGAATTGGGCGCTGGGTGCCAGAATTACGCTCGCACTTCGCCTCCCTAGCTCAGTGGTAGAGCAGCTCACTTGTAATGAGCAGGTCATCCGTTCAATCCGGATGGGGGGCTCCAAATCAATTACTCCAACGCATCTTGGAAGGAGTTCACATGTCAGATAACTCATTTGCCCATGAATCATTTGATGATCTCATCGCTGCAAATACCGAATATCAAAAAACCTTTAAGTATTCCGAGCTCTCCGGCTCTGCCGCCAAAGGCCTAGCAATCGTGACCTGTATGGATTCGCGCATTAACCCGCTTTCGGTAGTAGGAATGCGTTCGGGTGATGCCAAGATTCTTCGTAATGCAGGTGCTCGAGTGACCGAAGACGTTCTACGTACTCTAGTTCTTGCTACCTACCTACTGAACGTAAATCGCATTTTGGTGATGCCACATACAGATTGCGCCATGGCGCGTGGTGATGAAGCAGCCATTCATAAACTCATTGATGATAAGTATGGAGTTAACACATCAAGCCTGGAATTTAAAACGACTTCAGATCAATTAGGTGCACTGGCATCAGATATCAACCGGGTGCGTTCATATCCGCTGCTGCGCGATGGCGTTGTTGTTGCGGGCGCAATTTATGATGTCAAGACTGGAAAAATTACTCCATACGAGGGTTAATACGGCGGATCGGCATCTTGGTCACCGGATAGCTCAAATCTTCTAGGAAATCCTGAATCAGAAGCTGGGCAAGTGCGGGCTTTTCTTTAATAAATTGATGCGAAGTCCCTGGAATAATTGCTAGTTGGCCAAGCGGGATACTTTCAAAGAGTTCGATGGTGTGGCTATGTGCGATGACATCGTCATCACCGGCCATCACAAGTACTGGGCATTGGATTGTGGCCAAATCTTTGGTGGTCAGTGTTGGCTCTGATTTCCAGATTTTTATCATTCGCACGATTTTTGCTGCCAAAGTATCGGGTGCATCGGGTGAGGTGCGGTTGTACTCCTCTTGATCTTCTGGCGAAATCACGCCATCGAATTCAGGCAGCGGCAGCGTTCCGCTGTGATGAAAGTTCGCCCCCAGTGTCACCACTGATCGCACGAGTTCTGGGCGCTTCATTGCTGCAAGTAGGGCGATGATTCCGCCATCGCTATAACCAATGAGGTGCGCGGGCTCTTTCACAACACTTTCCAGATATGCAATCAACTCTGTTACTTGGTAATCAAAGTGCAAACTTCCGGTGCGATCACCGGTGAAGCCATGTGCGGTGCGATCATAGGCAAAGGGATGAAATTGTTCTTCAATGGCAGGAAGTACCTGGGCATCCCAATGGGAAGTCTGGCTTAAGCCGCCATGAAGTAACACAACAGCTTCGCCATTGTTATCCCATTCATAGCAGTAGAGCGAATGTCCTGCTACCTCGAGATATTTTTCTAACATAATAAAGAGCGTTAGAGCGTATCCATGATGTGGCGATTGCCGCGATCAAATGTCAGGTAGTTCCAGCTCCAGTCGACGATGGTGCCCACTTTGTTGCGCCCACCAACAAGATAGAACAAGTGCAGGAATAACCAGGCAAACCAGGCAAGGGGGCCTGTTAATTTCAGCCCGCGGAATTCAACAACGGCCTTATGGCGGCCGATAGTTGCCATGGCACCTTTATCAAAGTACTTAAATGGTGACAGTGCTTTACCTGACTCTTTGCGCAAGATTTGTTTGGCAACCCACTTTGCTTGCTGCAGTGCAACGGGTGCGACCATTGGCAAGAAGCGACCATCGGCGCCTTTGGTGCCGTTGATATCACCGATTGCCCAAATATTTGGGTAATTTCTTACCTCTAGATTTTCATCGGTATCAATGCGCGTGCCAGCAAGTGGAAGATTGAGAATACTTGCAGTGGGCTCACCTTTAACACCGGCGGCCCAGATAGTTACTTCAGCTGGAATAGGAGCGCCTTCAGTGAGAATAATCTGTCGTGATTTAACTTCACGTACTGAAGTATTGGTTCGCACGATGACGCCGAGCTTGTGTAGGTCTGATTCGGCGCGCGCCGAAAGCTTCTCGCTAAACATCGGCAGAATGCGCGGGCCTGCTTCAATCAGATAGACATCGATATGTTCGGCGGCTGCCGCTAAATCGTTTTTCAGTGGTCCACGCTTGAGTTCGGCAAGTGCGCCAGCCATCTCCACACCCGTAGGTCCGCCGCCAACTACTGCAATTGAGAGTCGGGTGTTATCTTCAAAACGGGCAAGATCTTCAAAGCGGCGCAGCACCTCGGCCCGAATCAGGAGCGCTTCATGCACGCTCTTCATTCCAAGTGCGTGATCGGCTACGCCAGCAACTCCGAAGTCGGCGGTGACCGAACCGAGGGCCACAATCAGGTGGTCGAAATCAAGGGACTCAGAAGAATCTAGTTTTACCGATTTGTTCTTATGATCGACTGAGATGGGTGAGCCCATTCGAAACTTCACTCCAGTATCGCGCAGGGCGCCACGAATTGGATGGACTACGTGATCTGCGGCCAAACCGGCAGTTGATACCTGATAGAGAAGTGGTAGAAAAGTTTGAAAGTTATGGCGATCAACGAGTGTGACATCTGCCTTTTCGGCCAAGGCGCGAGCTGCTCCGAGGCCGCCGAAACCAGCGCCAAGTATGACTACGCGCGGTCGGGTAGAAGTCTTCATGTGCGCAGTCTACGCTCCGTCCTATGGAATCGCAGAATCAAGACCGGCTCTACCTCGTTACTGGTGCATCTGGATATGTAGGCGGTCGTTTGGTGCGCGTACTTCTTGAAGATAAGAAGCGAGTGCGTGTTTTTGTTCGCGATGCCCAAAAGATTAAAGGACATGCCTGGGCTGATGGTGTTGAAATTTGCGAAGGTAATGCAACAAGTGGTGAAGATCTAGCGCGCGCACTGGAAGGTGTCCACACCGCTTACTACCTCTTGCACTCCATCAACGTGGCGACAGATTTCGAATCAGTGGAAGCACAGATGGCACACACCTTTGCCGATCGGGCAGAGGCGGCTGGCGTTAAGCAGATTGTTTACTTAGGTGGAATTGCCAACGATGAAAACCGCAGCCGCCACTTGTTATCACGTATGAATACCGGCATTGAATTGGCATCCACATCTGTGCCAGTGCTCGAACTTCGCGCTGGAATCATTATCGGTTCTGGTTCGGCCTCCTTTGAGATGCTGCGCCATCTCACACACCGCTTGCCGATTATGACTACCCCCAAGTGGGTTTCTAATCGCACTCAACCGATAGCAATCCGCGATGTTCTTT
>CAIXKQ010000135.1 GCA_903920065.1 uncultured Actinomycetes bacterium | reverse complement strand
GCTGCAGATGAATTCATATATGTCACCGGCGTCGTGCGGGAGGCAACACCTAACTTCTCAAGATCTTTCCAACATTGATCAACTTGATTTGCGGTGGCCATATCTGCCATCGAGCAACCAGCGGCTAAGTCGGGAAGTATGACCCTTTGCTTTGAGCTAGTAAGAATGTCGGCGCTTTCTGCCATGAAATGCACGCCACAGAAAAAAATGAACTCTGCCGAACTTTGATCGGCCGCGGCCTGCGCGAGCTTAAATGAATCACCAGTGATATCGGCAAAGCGAATTACTTCATCGCGTTGGTAATGATGACCAAGGATCAGGGCGCGATCACCTAAAGTGGCCCGGGCAGCTATCGCTCTATCAACCAGAGTGGGGTCACTTGCTGCCGGTAACTCACCCGAG
This sequence comes from uncultured Actinomycetes bacterium, assembly GCA_903920065.1. Taxonomy (GTDB): domain Bacteria; phylum Actinomycetota; class Actinomycetes; order Nanopelagicales; family Nanopelagicaceae; genus Planktophila. Next base: position 1,417 of record CAIXKQ010000135.1, on the reverse strand, counting down.
CAGGAGACACCCCGTTCAGAGGCGAGGTCTTTGCCCTGGCCTAAGACAAGCAGTTCTGAGAGTGAGATAGACACGGGAGCATTGTCATCTCTTTCGGTTCGCCACGGCAAGCCGGCGCGAGTATTCTTAGCCACATGACTACTGAAATGACTTCAACTCCTGTCGAGCTTACAACTGGCATCACACTTACCGATGTCGCTGCCGCAAAGGTTTCAGCCCTTTTAGCTCAAGAAGGTCGCGATGACCTCTACCTTCGTGTGGCTGTACAACCAGGTGGTTGCTCTGGTCTTAAGTACCAGCTCTACTTCGATGATCGCGCACAAGATGGCGATATCGCACGTGAATTCGGTAGCGTCAAAGTTGTCGTAGACAAGATGAGTGATCCCTATTTGATGGGAGCCTCAATTGATTTTGTAGACACAATCGAAAAGCAGGGCTTCACCATTGATAATCCAAATGCGCAAGGTTCATGCGCATGCGGCGATTCATTTAACTAGTCCCACCCTTTCCTCCATAACTTATGGATAGATTGCGCCCATGAAAATTGGCGTTGCAGGTTCTGTTGGTCTAGATCACCTGATGACCTTCCCAGGCAAGTTCACAGATTCACTAGTTGCCGGTTCTCTTGAAAAAGTTTCGCTCTCCTTCCTAGTCGATGGTCTGGATGTCCGTCGCGGGGGATGCGCCGCCAATATTTCTTTTGGCCTTGGTGTTCTGGGACTTAACCCAATCTTGATTGCCGCGGTAGGTAAAGATTTTGCTGATTACGATGCCTGGCTCACACGCCATGGCGTGGACACATCACACGCCCTTGTCTCCACCGAGCAACACACCGCCCACTTCACCGTCACAACAGATACTGAGCTCAATCAGATTGCATCATTTTTTCCCGGTGCAATGTCAGAGGCTCGCAACATTGAGCTAAAGCCAATCATCGACAAGGTAGGCAAGCTCGACATCCTGGTTGTTTCTCCAGATGATCCGGAGGCGATGCTGCGTCACACAGAAGTGGCGATTGCGATGGGAATCGCAGTGGCAGCTGATCCTTCGCAGCAGATGGCGCGCATGAACGGTGAAGAGATTAAGAAGCTTATTGATGGCGCAACTTATCTGTTCATGAACGAATATGAGTTGGCACTTGCCATTCAAAAGACTGGTTGGAGTGATCACGAAATCCTGCAGCGAGTGAAATATCGCATCGTCACTTTGGGTTCAGATGGCGCACGTGTTGAAAGTATCGACGGAACTTTCATTAAAGTTGGATGCGCCAAAGAGAAAGCAAAAGTTGATCCGACAGGTGTGGGTGATTCCTTTAGATCCGGCTTCGTTGCCGGGCTTGCCTGGGGACTATCGCATGAGCGGTGCGCACAACTTGGTTCGATGATTGCTACCTATGTGATTGAAACTACCGGAACTC
>CAIXKQ010000134.1 GCA_903920065.1 uncultured Actinomycetes bacterium | reverse complement strand
CGATAATTTAAATGACTGGTGTATCTCGCGCCAGCTCTGGTGGGGCCATCGAATTCCAGTTTGGTATGGACCCAATGATGAAGTAGTTGTAGTTGGCCCTGGTGAAAAAGCACCTGCTGGTTATACCCAAGATCCCGATGTCTTAGATACCTGGTTCTCATCCGCGCTCTGGCCTTTTTCCACACTCGGTTGGCCGAAAAACACAGCGGATGTGAAGAAGTTTTATCCAACAAGTGTTCTTGTTACTGGCTATGACATTTTATTCTTCTGGGTAGCGCGCATGATGATGTTTGGTCTCTTTGCCATGGATGGTGTGCCACCTTTCCACACCATCGTCTTGCATGGTTTGGTGCGCGATCAATACGGCAAGAAGATGTCCAAATCTCGCGGCAATGTGGTGGACCCACTTGAATTCATTGATAAGTACGGCGCCGATGCGCTGCGCTTTACCTTGGCCCGCGGATCAAATCCCGGTAAAGATCAGGCTTTGGCCGAAGATTGGATTGCAGGTTCTCGTAACTTTGCTACCAAACTCTGGAATGCCACTCGCTTTGCGATGATGAACGGGGCAACGGTGCAAGGTCCATTGCCAGCGATGGAAAGCTTGTCAGAGATCGATAAGTGGGTGCTTTCGCGTTTAAGTGAAACAACTGCTGAATACACCGACTTACTTGAACACTATGAGTTTGCTCGTGCCTGCGAAGTGGTTTATCACTTTGCCTGGGATGACCTCTGCGACTGGTATCTCGAGCTCTCTAAAGAAGCTTTCGCTTCCGGCAACGCGGCTGCATCCCAGCGCGTGCTCGGTCATGTGCTGGACACACTTTTCCGCCTGTTGCACCCAGTGATGCCATTTATTACTGAAGAATTGTGGACCACATTTACGGGTGGTGAAACTCTTGTCACTGCGCAATGGCCAGTAGCAGAACCTGCCCATATCAATAAGAAGGCAGAAACACTTGTGGGCGAACTTCAAAAAGTCATTACCGAAGTTCGCCGCTTTCGTAATGACCAAGGTGTGAAGCCAAGTGCGAAGATTCCAGGTCGATTTATTGCACCGGCTGATGTATCTGCCTATGCAACTGCGATGGCATTCTTGCTGAAGTTAGAACTTACCGAGTTCACACCGAGTGCCTCCGTTGAAATTGGCGCAATCAAAGTTGAACTCGATCTCTCTGGCACGGTAGATGTGGCAGCAGAGCGCACCCGACTTACCAAAGACCTTGCCACCGCCCAAAAAGATTTAAAGACAGCTGAAGTGAAGTTAAATAATGAAGGATTTATGGCCAAAGCACCGGCTGATGTGGTGAAGGAAATTAAAGAAAGACTTGCCGTGACAACAAGTGATATTGAGCGGATCACGGCGCAACTGGCAGCACTTAAGTAAATGAGTGAGATAACATCGCAGGACCAAGAGCTGCTCGACACAATCGAGAAGGCGCTGCTCACTCGCTGGCCGGAAACTCAGATTGAGCCATCCCTGGAGCGAATTGCCGCACTTGTCGATGTTCTAGGGTCTCCGCAACTGACCTATCCCACTATTCATGTGGGCGGAACTAATGGAAAGACCACCACGTCGCGCATGATTGATTCACTTCTCTTTGAGATGGGACTGCGCACGGGGCGATTTACTAGCCCGCACCTGGAAAGTTTTGTTGAGCGAATTGCAATCAACGGTGAACCGATTGACGCGCAAGCACTGATCTTTTCTTACAACGATATTGCCGCATACATTGACATGATGGATTCGAAATTCGAACATCCCATTTCATACTTTGAAGCCCT
>CAIXKQ010000133.1 GCA_903920065.1 uncultured Actinomycetes bacterium | reverse complement strand
CTTCAACCATTGAGTGCCAATATGAACACGGCTTAGAGTAACCACCGACAAAGCTCTCATAGGAGAAGACTTCACCGATACTTCCATCATCAATAAGTTTCTTCATTGTTACAAAATCAGCATCAAAGCGTCGGTTTTGATAGACAACGAGCAGAAGGTTCTTTGCGGCAGCCAACTCCATCAATTCATCGCACTCTTGCACCGTCAGCGCCATCGGTTTTTCCAAGATCACATTAATTCCGCGGGCTAGTGACTCCTTCGCCCATTGGTAATGGCTGTTAGGTGGAGTTGAGATAACGACGAGTTCAAGTAGCCCAGAATCGAGCATCGCAGTTGAATCGGCAAAGGTTGTGACATCTGGTGCTAAGAGTTGCGCAGCAGCCAATCGCTCCGGATTTGTATCAGCCACAGCTACAAGACGCAGACCTTGCGTTGCCGCGATTGCACGGTTGTGCTCATCACCTATTGCCCCATATGCGAGCAAGCCAACGCTAATCGTTCTGGAACTCTCAGACATGTAAACCCCTTTAAATATTCAATAATGCGTCTCGAGTGAGGCGGGTCGGGCTCGAACCGACGACGACCAAATTATGAGTTTGGGGCTCTAACCAACTGAGCTACCGCCTCGTCGGGGATGAGTTTAAGGAGTAGCATCACATAAGTCCAAGTTAAACGAGGCTTTCTTCAGGAGTTCATCATGCGTGTAGGTATTCCAAAAGAAGTAAAGAACAATGAATTTCGAGTCTCCACCACTGCAGCCGGAGTACACGCACTCGTCCTCGCAGGTCACACCGTATTTGTTGAAAAATCAGCCGGCGTGGGTTCTGCCATCACAGATGCTGAATATGAAAAAGCTGGCGCCACAATTCTTGATACCGCCGATGAAGTGTGGGCTAAGTCTGAGATGATCATTAAGGTCAAAGAGCCAATTGCCCAAGAATATCCACGGATGCGCAAGGGGCAGATTCTCTTTACCTATCTTCATTTGGCGGCATCACGTGAATGCACCGATGCAATCATTAAATCTGGCATAACCGCGATTGCCTATGAAACTGTGGAATTTAATCGCACCTTGCCACTGCTTGCGCCAATGTCAGAAGTGGCTGGACGCATGTCTATTCAAGTAGGTGCAACAGCGTTGCAGAGCCCTAATGGAGGACGCGGGGTATTACTTGGGGGAGTGCCAGGAGTTGCACCAGGCAAGGTTGTTATCTTGGGTGGTGGCAGCGTTGGTGTATCGGCTGCATCTATGGCGGTCGGTCTGCGTGCTGATGTCACTTTGCTTGATATCAATTTAAAGCGCCTGGCAGAAATTGATGACATCTTCCAAGGACGTGTGAAGACAATTGCATCATCACCATATTCCATTGAAGAGTATGTAAGTCAGGCAGATCTGATAATTGGTGGAGTTCTCATCCCAGGTGCTGCTGCTCCTAAGTTAGTAACTGATGCCATGGTGGCAAAGATGAAACCCGGTTCGGTGCTTGTTGATGTCGCAATTGACCAAGGT
>CAIXKQ010000132.1 GCA_903920065.1 uncultured Actinomycetes bacterium | reverse complement strand
GTTGACGCTTGAGTTCCGAGAGCAACACCGCAGCAATATCAGGGTCTTGCTTGGAAAGAAGTGTGAAATCTGGGCCATAGAAGGTTTCGGACATAGGCGTCAGCCTAATAGTTCTTGGTAGGTAGTGACTATTCAGAAACGCTCGGGGCGATTTTTCTCACTTGGGCAGCCGAAATAGCGCCTTCGCGCACGATGTGAAGTCCGCCATTTCTCTGCTCAATCACAGTTGTGGGCTGGCCCGATTTCACAGCCCCGTTATCAAATATGGTCGCAACATCCCAGCTCTTGATTGCACTGCGATCAATTGCGAGCATCGGTGCTTCACCGGCAGGTGATGCACTGGCTGCGGCAAGTGGGCCTGACTCTTTAAGCAGCGCGCGCAGGAAACGTGATTTTGGAACTCTGATGCTAATTAAATCAAGTGCGTTGTCATCACCAAGATCCCAATTAAGTCCTCGGTTTGGTGCCAGATTAAGTGAGAGTAAACCCGGCCAGAATTCATCCATCAATTTCTGTGCATCAGCTGAAACTTCGCGGGTAATTCCTTGCACTGTCTGGGTTGAATGACAGAGAACTTGCGCAGATATTCCTAGTTCATCACCGCGCAGCACATGCATCGCACGCACTGCAAAATGCGAGAATGCATCTGCCAGATAAATGTAGCCATGCTCTGCTGGCACCACGATGACATATCCGTCGCGAATAGATTTAAGGGCCTTTGCAATATGGCTCTTTGACTCACCTTTTTTTAGGTCAACTCGAGGAGCCATCGTTATCTCCTCACCGCGGTGGTAAAGCGCGGACGTCCAGTTAAATCTCTATGCAGAAGAATATCTTCGAAATCTATATTCAGCACAGCAGCAATTTCATCGCCTTGTTCTTCGTGGTGTTCAATTGCAAGAAATCCTCCAGGCTTAAGAAGTCGCGCACTAGCCGCGATAAAAAGCCTTGGAACTTTCATTCCATCTGCCCCACCAAAGAGAGCGATTGCCGGTTCGTGCTCGCGCACATCAGCTGGCAACTCTTGTCCGTCGGCAATATATGGCGGATTTGCAATGACGACATCGCATTTCACGCCATCGAGTGCAGTTGATACATCTGATTCAAGAATGCGCACTTTTTCATCAATAAAAGAGATGTTCTCTTTCAGCCAGTAAATTGCTTCAGCGCTCTTCTCCACTGCAATCACATGTGTGTTGGGCGCCTCTGTCGCAATTGCTAGCGCAAGGGCGCCAGAACCGGCACCGAGATCAACAACGCTAACGGCGCCGCTTAACTTTTCGATATAGGTAAGAACTGATTCAACTAGTAACTCACTCTCAGGCCGTGGCACTAGAACGCCAGGGCCGACTTTGATCTCTAGATGTCTGAAGTAAGCGATACCAGTGAGATATTGCAGGGGTTCGTTGGCACATCTGCGATCAAGTAACTTCCAGAAAGTTTCTTCCACAATAGAAATATCTCCAATTGCAGTAAGAGCGTTCTCAACTGTGAGCGGGTTATGTAAATCCATGCGAGTGATACCAAGAGTGTGGGCAAGAAGATGCTCGGCTTCAACCTCAGCAAAACCCGCAGCCGATAACTGTTCCTTACCGCCTCGTAAGAATTCTTTGAAGGTAAGTTCCATTGTTATCGATAACCCGTGATTTAGTTGGTAGAAGAAAGCTTTGCTGCTCTGTCGGCATCTAAAAGTGCTTGCACAACCTCATCTAGCTCACCGTTAAGGACCGCATCTAGATTATTAGCCTTGTAATTCACGCGGTGATCACTCAGGCGATTTTCTGGGTAGTTATATGTGCGAATTCGCTCTGATCGATCGACTGTGCGCACCTGGCTCTTACGCTCGGCCATTGCAGCAGCTTCAGCCTTCTCTTGCGCATCGGCCAAAAGGCGAGCACGCAAAATGCGAAGGGCAGATTCTTTATTCTGGAGTTGAGATTTCTCGTTCTGACACGAAACTACTATGCCAGTGGGAACGTGAGTAAGTCGCACCGCAGAGTCAGTGGTGTTTACTGACTGTCCCCCCGGACCAGATGATCGATAGACATCTACGCGCACATCATTCATATTCAGCTCGACATCAACTTCTTCTGCTTCCGGCAAGACAAGTACACCGGCTGCTGAGGTGTGAATGCGCCCTTGGCTCTCAGTCTCTGGCACGCGTTGCACGCGATGTACTCCGCCTTCAAATTTAAGTCGTGCATACGGTGTTGTTCCAGGCTCAGGTGTTCCCTTGGATTTCACCGCCATCGAAATATCTTTATAGCCACCGAGTTCTGATTCGTTCATATCAATGATTTCAATTTTCCAACCACGCTTTTCGGCATAACGCTGATACATACGTACTAAATCTCCAGCAAAGAGGGCAGATTCATCTCCGCCTGCGCCAGCTTTAACTTCAATAATGACATCGCGGTCATCGTTGGGATCACGCGGCAATAACAACTCTTCTAACTTCTGCGCCGCTGCCTCAACAGCTTCCTGCATTGCCGGAATTTCAGAGGCGAACGATGCATCATCTTCTGCCATCTCTTTCGCTGCCTCTAAATCATCTGCGGCAGATTTCCACGCATTAAATCCGGCAACGACTGGACCAAGTTGGGCATAACGACGACCTAATTTACGGGCGTTGCCTTGATCTTCATGGATGGATGGGTCGGCCATCTTTGTTTCAAGTTCTTGATATTCACGCACCATCTCATGTGCTGATGCAAAACGATCGTTAGCCATATGACCTCATCCCTTCTCTCTCGTAATTCTGAATAACTTTTGTGGTTCTTTAGAGAAATAAAAAGACCGCGCCGCAACCTTTCGGCTGCGATGCGGTCTCTTTGGAAAGCTAGTTAGCTGCTTTTTTACCGAAACGCTCTTCGAACTTAGCGACGCGTCCACCGGTGTCAAGGATGCGCTGCTTACCTGTGTAGAACGGATGGCAGACTGAGCAAACTTCAACGTAGATAGATCCACTTGCAACTGTTGAGCGGGTGACAAACTTTTCACCGCAACCACAGGTTACTTGGGTCTCTTTATATTCTGTGTGAATATCTTTCTTCATCTTCATTTCCTTTTCTATGGCTGGGTCCGTGATTAACGGTGAACCAGTTCATCGCCATGGGGTGGCAATAGGGGTCAATCTTCTCTTAAAAGCAGTAATCCACAAAATCCACGCGGGAAAGTGAGCTTACTTACTGTCGTCCGGTCCTGATGTTGTCTTCTGAATCTGCATCAAGAATTCAACGTTGGACTTTGTGCCCTTCATCTTCTCGAGCAAGAGTTCCAGTGCTGCCTGTGGTTCAAGTGCGTGCAGAACGCGACGTAGTTTCCAGACAATGTTGAGCTCTTCAGTTCCCATAAGGATTTCTTCCTTACGTGTAC
>CAIXKQ010000131.1 GCA_903920065.1 uncultured Actinomycetes bacterium | reverse complement strand
ATCTTGCAGTTTGTAGAAGGTCGCATTGCAGCAGTTGATACTGCACTTACCTTAATCAGCGCCCAGGATGTGGCGGCACATATTGCAGCACACACATTTAGTGAAGGAAGTCGCTACTTCTTAGGTTTGGATATCGAAACTAAGGCGCCTTTTTTTGCATGGGATACCGAGTGGGTTGGCACAATCGCAGATGAAGTCAAAGAAGTCGGATTCTCCACTGTTCGTGAGATTGGCTCACTACTGAGTGAGCAAGAGTTAGAAATTTCGTTACATGCCATGGGGTTAAGTAATTGGCATCGTGCACATCCACGTTGTCCAAGGTGTGGTGGCGCAACTCGAGTTGATTTGGGTGGAGCGGCGCGCACGTGCGATGCAGATGGCAGCCAACATCATCCACGCACCGATTCTGCAGTGATTGTTCTTGTCAAAGATCGTGATGATCGCATTTTGCTTGGACATCAACCAATCTGGCCAGAAGGTCGCTTCTCTACCTTTGCTGGTTTTCTTGAACCTGGTGAAACATTTGAACAATGCGTTGCGCGCGAAGTTCTAGAAGAGTCAGCAGTTGTTGTAACAGAGTTGAACTACTTGGGATCACAACCCTGGCCATTTCCGGCCAGCATCATGATTGCATTTGAAGCGGTGACAGATAATCCAGAGCACGCACAAGGTGATGGGCAAGAAATTACGGAAGTGAAATGGTTTACCCGCGCGCAATTAATGGCTGCGGCTAAAGACGGTTCACTCTTGCTTCCTCCCACTATTTCAGTTGCCCGCAAGATGATTGAACGCTGGTTGGGTGAGAGCGCACCCGGCGGCCAGACATGGCGATAGAAGACTCAATACTTGCAGCCCTTGATCCTGATCAAAGGGCGGTAGCACTTGCTACACGTGGTCCAGTCTGTGTCATTGCAGGTGCCGGCACCGGAAAAACTCGCGCAATCACACATCGCATTGCTTATGCAGCAGCGATTGGCACGATGGATCCGCAGAAAGTATTGGCGCTGACATTTACTGCAAAAGCTGCCGGTGAAATGCGTGCCCGACTTCGCACACTTGGTGTGCCAACTGTTGCCGCTCGCACTATTCACTCTGCTGCCCTTAAGCAGCTGCTCTACTTTTGGCCCTCAGTATTCGGTGGTCGCACGCCAGATCTGATGACAACCAAGACCGGTTTTCTCACCGAAGCAATTAATCGAGCGGGGCTCAGTGGCTCGCTGCGCGCTACCAATCGCGAATTGATGCGCGATATTGCCGCTGAGATTGAATGGGCGAAGGTTTCTCAGGTGGGACCCACTGATTACATCGATGAAGTAAGTAAGCGAATGCAGAAGCCTCGCGTTACGCCAGAGCAGATGGTTCAGGTCTATACCGCCTATGAATCCATTAAGAAGCAAGAGCTCGCCATTGATTTCGAAGATGTTCTTCTCTTATGTTCTGCGATGTTAGAAGAAGAGCGCGATGTGCGCGAGCGGGTGCAAGACCAATATCGGTATTTCACTATCGATGAGTACCAGGATATTTCTCCCATTCAACAGCGACTGATAAATGCTTGGCTTGGAACGCGTACCGATATCTGTGTCGTTGGTGATCCCGCCCAAACTATTTATTCATTTGCTGGCGCCACCCCGGTATTCCTTAATTCATTTACGCAACGCTTTCCGGAAGCCGAAGTTATCCGTTTAACAACTGGATACCGCTCCACCCCGGAAATCACATTTGCTGCCAATGCGCTCTTGCGTCACGGAACTATGGGTCAGGAACTTGTTGCCTTTAATAGCCATGGCTCAAAACCAATTGTCACCGGCTATGGCGATGAGCCGGCAGAGATTGGCGGAGTCATGGCGCAAATCAATGCCCTGTTGGCAAATGGCACTCAGCCACAAGAGGTTGCAATCTTGGCTAGAACTAATGCACAACTTAAAGGTGCAGAGAAAGCAATGCTGGCGCAGAAGATTCCATATCAAGTGCGCAATACGGAAAGATTCTTTGAACGCCGGGAAGTGCGTGATTTCCTCAAGCAGGTGCGGCAAGCCTCTGTCATACCGGCCGAAGGCCACGGGTGGATTGATGAACTTCGCTCCCTTGCCCAGCCTTATTTAACAGGGGAAGCTATCGATGGAATTGCGGCGCTGCTGCATTTAGCGCGTGAACTAGATGATGATGAGAATTTTTCTCCAAAAACTCTGCGCACATATCTGCGTGAAGTAGAAGATCGAGTGCAACAGAACAATCCACCGACCATGCCTGTTGTCACACTGGCAACGCTGCATGCAGCTAAAGGCCTGGAATGGGAGCGGGTATTTCTGATCGGTGCATCCGATGGCCAATTGCCGCTGACTAATAGTTCGGGGGACGCCGTTATTGATGAGGAACGTAGGCTCTTTTATGTGGGAATCACCCGCGCCAAGGCTGATCTGCATATCTCTTATCGAGGCAATCCAAGCCAATTCCTGCGTGAATCTGGCCTCATTTAATTGCCTTGCACGAAGCAATAGCCATCTTGTACCCTTAGAGTTCGAAAACAGGGAAGGGGATTGAAAATGGCAAATGTCATGACTTCAATCATCACAGCAGGCGCATGCGCTGCTGCACCTTCTGCTGCCTTCACACATTCAACAGCTTCTGCAACCAAGCGTTCACATAAGCGAACAGTTTGGCCCACAGCTACAAAGTCAGCGTTTTACGCCAACTTTTATGCAGTGGATGAGGCTACTGGAGTACTAATCGGATAAAACCGAACAGTCCCACAAGGGCCTCAAATCCACTCGATGGATTTGGAGGTCCTTTTTTATTACCCAAATCAAAAGAAGAAATCAAAAAAGAAACAAAAAGAGCAAGACTAACGAGAGAGATAACAGGGGGTGAGAACGATGAGCGTTCTCTTCAGCGAACTACAGATACCAGGCTGGGCAGAGACCGGCGAAAAGATTGGCCTCAACGATGTGACATTCACATACGACAACGCCAAGGCTTTCACCCTGCCATGCCATCAAGCTGACCCTGAACTCTTCTACTCAGAGACAGATCAGGGAATTGCAGAGGCGAAGGCGCTCTGTGGCACATGTCCGGTGCGTAACAAGTGTCTCGATGGTGCGCTCTCACGCCAAGAACCATGTGGGGTGTGGGGTGGACAGCTCATCGAAGATGGCGTGATCATTGAACGTAAGCGTCGTGCCGGGAGACCACCACGTCAGGTGATTGCAGCTGCTCGCATTGTTCAGAACGAGCAAGCTCTAGCTTAAGTCGGGTAATTGGCTTAACTTAAAAGGCACACCCACAGTGTGGGTGGCGAGGGATCGCCACCACCTGTGGGTAGGCAAGTAATTGATAGTCAATTGAAATAGCTATTCCGAGCAGCGCTGAGAAGTCTGCCGCCGTATCTCTCTGATTAGCAACAGTGATGGCATCACAAAATTGCACAATTATTGAAGCCGCCATCGCCGCAATAAAGTGAGCGGCAATTTGTGGGTATTCCTTCGCTACATCTGGCGTGAATTCAAGGTGGTCTACTACCCCACGTTGTTCCCTGGATGAAAGCTCATAACAACGCAGGCACGGACTCGCTCCTGGAATTACCAGCGGACCAATCAGTGCACTATCTGCACGTGGAGTAGGAATGATGAGAAATTTTTCGCCAGAGCTCATCCAGAGCGAAAGAGTTTCGGGGTTGATATCACCGCAATGAATACGTAAATCAGGAGTTGATGCCTCATCTAGATAATTCTCCTCGCGATCAAGTGGAAATAGCGCAAGTTCTCTTCTCATCATCTCGCAATGGCTCTTAAAGGCTGTCCCAGTATCTGATTGCCGGAAAGTCGAAAGCGCCATATCGATATCGCCAATCAGCGGATATCGCCCACGAGAAGTTGGCGTGAAGCGCACTTGAGAAAGCCCACTTGCCAACAGGAGCGAGTAGAGAAGTGTGGCAACTCGATTGTTTCCAGAAATTTCGCAGAGATAATTTTGCCGCGCACTTAATATTTCAACGCCGCCATCGATGACACCGGCAATCCAATTTGTTTGGTTTAACTCAGGTGCGCACCTACGTTGTAGTTGCTGGACTCCAGCATCAAATGCGGGTCTACTATTTTTCTTCACTCGGTTATCTAATTTGGAGACAAAACGTTGGGAAACCCTGAGCACACCTTGCTTGTGGTTTACTAATTCTTCAACCTCGAGCTGAGCTAAGAGTTTGCTCACTGTTGCACTAAGAACGTTAGGTGTTTGTAGGATCTCGTTCTCAGACTTTCCGCCAACGAGTGCGAGTGCGATCACTTTCTCTTCGGGGCTGTAGATCCGAATGACTCGCTTCAGGGTGCCTAGGAAGTATTGGCCAGGTGTAGCGCTCTGACTTAGCGCAACTCCGCACTTGAGTTCTCTCATGTGGCAAAGGATGCGCACTTACCTCGGCCTGAACTTGCAGGCGCCGGCGTCGCTGTGTGCAAGGCGAGTGTTTTCTCACCCTATGAGTGCAGGGGAGTACTGCGCGTAAAAAAATAACCCCCGCTCAATGAGCGAGGGTTATTTCTACGTATAAGTGGTGACTTATTCTGGCTTCTTGCCGAGAATGCGATTTACCTTGGTGCCACACACTGGGCAAATACCCTGTGCCATGCGACGACCAGACTCGGAGATCTTTACTGTTCCTTCGAAATCACGCTTCTCTTTGCACTTAACGCAGTAAGCGTCACCCTTGTATGTCTCTACCTCTGCCATTTTTGCCTCCGTTCGACCCATGAGCTAGGCGCCATGCGTACTGGTCAAAACAGTACTCTGCGCCACGCTCAAAATCGGGGAAATCACGCGTAGATTCCTTACATCTTTATTTCCAGGGTTTAGGGCAGTTTTGAGAGTTCTGCCGGGGCCAGCAGGGCGCGTTCGGCCGCCTCATAGCCATCCAGATAAGCAGTTGCTAGCTCAGAGTCCTCAAAACGGGATAAAACCTCGGTGAATCCTTGCCCATGGTCGAAGAATTGAAGGTGGATGGCTTCATGGAAGAGCACATAATCCCGGGCGTATTCCGGAGCGAGCTTCAAACGGTCTGAGATTCTGATGGTGCGATCAACACTGGTACATGAGCCCCAACGCTCGCGCATCGGCCGCCACGTGACTGAAATGGGGCGGATTGTGATTTCAGGAGCCAACTCAGTGAGTAATTCATCGATGCGCCGAGCCAGATCTGCCTCACTAGGGGTCTGGGAGTCCTCTTGGCTGCGAATTTTGGCAATCATCTCGGGCACGATCACTCGTTCGTCAGCTTTACTCAAGCGCGCTGGAATAGAGATGACAATTCTTCCACCCTGTCGATAGGCAGAGATACTTTTCTTTCGCCGAGCAGAGCGGATGACGATGATTTCTCCTTCGCCGAGCCCCGGCAGCGTCTCTTCTTGGAATTCACCCGGAAACCCTGAAGTTGTCATTGAGGAAATGTAATAGAAAAAGATTTCAATCAAGAAGAATTCAGAATATTTGACAAGAAATTTTTCTTGTGTCTT
>CAIXKQ010000130.1 GCA_903920065.1 uncultured Actinomycetes bacterium | reverse complement strand
TTCATAGAGGCGCTGAGCAATACGCATCGTAATTTGTGCGCCCCACCCAAGTCGTGAACCAGCATCTTGTTGCATAGTCGATGTAGTAAATGGTGGCTTAGGACGTTCAGTACGTGGACTCTCTTCCATCGACTTCACCGTCAGTGGTGTGCCTTTAAGGCTTTCGGTGAGTGCGGTTGCCTGTTTTTCATCCAATAACAAAATATCTTTTAGTGATTTCTCTTTCACCGCGCCATCTGCGCCAAAGTCACTGGTGGCAGCTACTTTCTTGCCATCAACTGAAAGTAGCCGCGCGGTAAAGCCAAGATCAGTTTTGGCATTCAAATCCCACCAAGAGGATGAAATAAAGGCCATCCGCTCGCGTTCTTTCTCCACAATCAACTTGGTGGCAACAGATTGCACGCGGCCAGCTGAAATACGTGGCATCACTTTCTTCCAAAGCACTGGTGAAAGTCGATATCCAAAAAGCCTGTCTAGCACGCGCCTTGTTTCTTGGGCATCAATTAAGTTGTAATCAAGATCGCGGGTATTTTCTACGGCAGCCTTTATCGCCTCTTCGGTAATCTCATTAAAGACCATCCGCTTAATAGGAATCTTTGGTTGCAGAACTTCTACTAAGTGCCAAGCAATGGCTTCACCTTCGCGGTCTTCATCCGTTGCCAGCAGGATCTCATCTGCCTCTTTCATCAACTCTTTAAGTTCGGCAACCTTCGCCTTCTTATCGGGGTTGATGACATATAAAGGTGCGAAATCATTTTCGATATCCACGCCCTCTTTCGACCAGGCTAACTTCTTTACTTCTTTAGGAATATCAGCAGCTCGCTGAGGAAGATCGCGGATATGACCGACGCTAGCCTCGACGATGTAACCATCGCCGAGGTAGCCGCCAATCTTGCGCGCCTTGGCCGGTGATTCAACGATCACCAGCTTCTTAAAGACTTTAGCCATGCGTGTAGGGGAAGTTACTCGCTCTTAGTATTCGATAGTTGTCGATTGACGACGATTACGAATCAGTGCTCCGATAATCACTACAGTGGCAACAAGTGCGATGACTAGTGACATCGATGATTGCGCTGGAAGTGCGAAGCTGACAATTGCTGGAGTAATTAACAAGCCAACAAGGTTCATCACCTTAATCAGTGGGTTAATAGCAGGCCCCGCGGTGTCCTTAAATGGATCTCCCACAGTGTCTCCGACAACAGTTGCAGCGTGTGCCTCTGTGCCCTTGCCACCGTAGTGACCATCTTCAACCATCTTCTTTGCGTTATCCCACGCACCACCTGAGTTAGATAGGAAGACTGCCATCAGAGTTCCAGTGCCAATTGCACCAGCTAGGTATGCACCAAGTGCGCCGACTCCGAGACCAAAACCAACTGCAATTGGCGCCATGACTGCAAGCAGACCTGGTGTTACTAATTCGCGAAGTGAGTCGCGAGTACAGATATCAACCACACGACCATATTCCGGCTTTTCAGTACCGTTCATGATTCCTGGGTGCATCTTGAATTGATTACGAACTTCAACAACAACTGCGCTAGCCGCGCGTGATACCGCATTCACCGCTAGTCCTGAGAAGAGGAAGACAACTGCAGCTCCGATAATCAAACCAACGAGGTTTCGAGGCGATGCAATATCAAGGATGCCTTGGTATTCAAGTGCAACATCTGCGCCCTCACCCACTGCCTTAATGACAGCTTCCTTAATGGCATCGGTAAATGCACCAAAGAGCGCCGTTGCAGCTAATACTGCGGTTGCAATTGCGATTCCCTTTGTAATTGCCTTTGTAGTATTACCAACGGCATCGAGTGAGGTAAGAATCTGTGCACCTTCACCTTTAACATCTCCCGACATTTCAGCAATGCCTTGTGCGTTATCTGAGATAGGCCCGAAGGTATCCATTGCAACGATGACACCCACTGTTGTGAGCAGTCCGGTACCAGCGAGTGCGATAGCAAAGAGTGAGAGAACAACAGATCCGCCGCCGAGTAAGAAGGCGCCGAAGACTGCGGATGCAATCAGAATTGCAGAGTAGACAGCTGATTCAAAACCAACTGAGATACCAGCCAGAATTACTGTTGCCGCACCTGTCTGTGAAGATGCTGCAACATCATTTACTGGGCGCTTGCCGGTTTCAGTAAAGAAGCCTGTAAGGACCTGAATTGATGCAGCGAGAACGATTCCGATGATAACTGCGCCAAATGCAAGAACGCGTGGATTGATATTGCCTGCTTCTTGCAAGACAGTTGGTGAGAAGTTTGTGAGCAAGTTGAACTTACCTGGCAAGTAGGTAAATGTTGCAAGGCCGGTAAGGCCTGCAGAGATAATTGCTGACATAAAGAATGAGCGGTTAATCGCTGTCATTGCTGACTTATCTGTTGAACG
>CAIXKQ010000129.1 GCA_903920065.1 uncultured Actinomycetes bacterium | reverse complement strand
TAACAAATCGGACATTTAGGACTTTGCCCTAACTGACCTGCACTTTTACCTATCCACAACCACCCCTCTCTCTGTGAATTTGCGACCCACGCAGGGTTAAATTTGCGACCCACCCCCTGACTAGACACGATTAAGCCCTTCCCTTAAGTCATAACCTCATTTCTGAGGTCATGGCGCAATGGGCAAAGCAGGTCAGAGATGACTTGAGGATGAACTAGAGATGAACGAGGATGAAAGGAGTACCGAAGATGAGATCAGAGCTGCGCCAATTCTTCGCCGCCCTTGCCTCCTTTACCGTTGGCCGAGTCACCAAGCCTGCGCTCTGGGCGACCGTTGCTTCGATGCTCCTGCTCGCCGTGGCCCAGCCAAGTGCCTACGGTCTGGATTTTCCTATGACTAGCCGGCTAGCTCTACCTGATTCAGTAAATCTGACCAGCCAGACTCCGATGGCGAAGAATCTGCGGGTCACGAGTGGACTACCGATGGCCGCTCTTTCTAGCCAGATGTCTGAGATGGCGATCGTTGCCACCTTAAGCCGCCAGGTCGAATTAGCCCGCGGCATTGCCGGCGCGAAAAATGTAGCCAAGGCAATCATGGCCGATGACTATGGGTGGGATGGCGAGCAGTATCGCTGCCTGAATAACTTATGGACTAAAGAGAGCCACTGGAATTACCAAGCACATAACTACCGCTCTGGCGCCCATGGAATTGCGCAAGCCCTGCCGGCATCCAAGATGGAACTCATCTCCGATGATTGGCGCACCAATCCGGTCACCCAGATTCGTTGGGGGCTTCGTTATATCGAAGGCCGTTATGACACACCATGTGGTGCTTGGTCTAAGTTCAAGCGCAGCCGTTACTACTAAAAAAATCACCCCAATTCGCCTGGTTAAAGAAGGCACCCTTTATTACCCTTAGACCATGCGTGGAGCTCGGCAAAAAATCTTCTTGGTGGCTTTAGCGCTCCTATTACCCCTCTCCACTCCTTCAGCAGTGGCAAGTGAAGTCACTGATATTCAAGATCAGTTAAATAGCGTCAGTTCGCATCTCAATGACATGCTCTATCAACTAAATCGCCAAAGAGAACTGCTTACCGAGTTTGATGGCTACATAGCTGATTTAGCTCTGTGTTTAGTTGATAATCCTGGCAATCAAGGTTGTATGGACCAGATGGCAGATCTGCAATATCAACGTAATACAGTTATTACCAATGCAATTAGTGAAGTCAATGGGTACATAGCTCGTGACAATGCTCGACTAGATGAATTGCGCACACAGCTCGCTGCAGCGCAAAAGCGCGAGGCAGATGCAGCAGCGGCAGCCCTTGCTGCCCCTGAAAACAAGCTTTCCGAAAGTGAAATCAAGAACAGTGTTGATAAGGCGAAAGAGATTGCTGATTCCCTTGATTGGAGCATCAGGCAAGATACGTATTTCAGCACAACGACGGTGGAAAGACTGGCAGAGACTGAGAAGACACTTGCCACCTTAGATCAAAATTCTCAGGCTTATAAGAATTTGTTAGAGGCCCGAGCCGCTTATGAAATTACCCTAAAGACTGTAAATGCCAGACTTCAAGATAATGCAGATCTCATTCAACGACAGAAAGAAACGATTGCGGCACTTCTTTCTGTCCAAGAAAATACAAAAACCATTAACCTGAAGGATTCACAGAATGCCTTAGATGCAGCTGTCGAATTTCAAAAGGCGCTCACTAGTCAAGTTGGTGAAATAGATTTAAGCATCACCGACATCAATTCAAAGATTTCCGATATTGCGGCGCTTTTAAAGCGAGTTGCGACAAATTCACCTGAATATGCATCACTTCTTGCCACTAAGGCGGATTTGGAGAAGTCATTAGTTTTTGTTGAAAAAACAAAAGCTGATGCTGAAGCCCAAGTGAAGGCGACAGAAGAAGCGGCGGCAAAGGCTCAAGAGGCACAGGAGGAAGTAGCTGCTATCGAAGAGTTAAGAGTGGAGACCCTTCCTAAGCGTGTAGAGCAGGTATTTGCTGGGCAAGAGATAGTTGAAGGCGAAAAGGCCTCCGTTCCAGTCTTTAAGGTAAAGAAGCTCAATGCAAAGTTTTCACAGATTAGAACTAAGCCGATTGAAAGCGATGAAACTCAAACTGATTCGCCAGACCCTGATCAACCTCAAGTCGATATGACGGCTGTTGAAAGCGATGAACTCAAAGGAGCCAAAATCTCTTTGGTGAGCGGCAAGAAAGTTTTCAAAGTTTCGGCTGTGACTGTCAATGATGACGGAACCGTTTCAATGAAGATTCCAAATTCGGCTAAAAAGGGCACCTATACCTTAAAAATTGACCTGCCTGAAACTGACGACGACCCAGAGTTGAAAATCAAACTTAAGTCTTAAGGCTTAACCCCAATAGTTAACGGACGCATCGTCTCGGCAAAGAAATCATTTCCCTTATCGTCAACGACAATAAATGCTGGGAAATCAACGACGTCAATCTTCCAGACTGCTTCCATGCCAAGATCTGCAAAATCTAGAACTTCCACCTTCTTGATGCAATCTTGCGCAAGTCGGGCAGCTGGCCCACCGATAGATCCGAGATAGAAACCCTTATGTTTATTACAGGCATCGGTGACAGCTTTAGATCGATTTCCCTTTGCCAACATGACAAGTGACCCACCAGCTGCTTGGAATTGATCCACATAGGAATCCATTCGGCCGGCAGTGGTGGGGCCAAATGAACCAGAGGCCATACCAGTTGGTGTCTTAGCCGGTCCTGCGTAATAAACGGCGTGCTGCTTTAAGTATTCTGGCATCTCTTTGCCGGCATCTAGCATCTCTTTGATTCGAGAGTGTGCCAGATCGCGTGCCACCACAATGGTGCCACTTAGCGACAGACGAGTCTTTACCGGGTACTTGGAAAGCTCGGCCCGAATAGCAGCCATCGATTGATTCAAATCAACTTTTACGACGTTGTCATCTAAATGTTCATCGGTAGTTTCTGGCAAGAAGTGTGCTGGCTCAGTCTCTAGCTGCTCAATGAATATGCCATCTTTGGTGATCTTCGCCTTTGCTTGGCGATCTGCAGAACAAGAGACTGCAATAGCAATGGGCAGTGATGCTCCGTGGCGAGGCAGACGAACAACTCGCACATCGTGGCAGAAGTACTTGCCGCCAAACTGGGCGCCAATACCTAACTTCTGTGTGAGCTTAAAGACTTCTTCTTCTAGGGCGAGATCGCGAAAGCCATGGCCTGACACACCATCGCCGGAAGTAGGTAAGTTATCGAGGTAATGGGTACTGGCTAACTTTGAGGTTTTAACCGTGTATTCGGCGCTGGTGCCGCCGATAGCTATAGCTAAGTGATACGGAGGACATGCTGCGGTGCCAATCGAGCGGAGTTTTTCATCAAGCCAATTTAAAAATGAGGTTGGGTTAAGTACTGCCTTCGTCTCTTGATAGAGGAAAGATTTATTTGCACTTCCGCCACCTTTAGCGATAAACAAGAAGTTGTACTCATCAGGGTGCTCGCTATCGGCAAATATCTCAATTTGGGCCGGCAAGTTATTTCCGGTGTTCTTCTCTTCCCAAGTTGTTGTAGGAGCCATCTGTGAATATCGCAGGTTTAACTTGGTAAATGCATCATAAACACCTTGGGCCAGTGCGACTTCATCTTTTGAACTAGTTAATACGTATTGCCCCTTCTTACCCATAATGAGTGCGGTGCCGGTGTCTTGGCACATCGGCAAGATTCCACCTGCTGCAATATTGGCATTTTTAAGTAAGTCCAGTGCCACGAAGCGATCATTAGCTGAGGCTTCTGGATCAGAAAGTATCTTGGAGAGTTGTTGCAGATGCTCACTGCGCAGGTAGTGCGAAATATCGTGTATTGCTGTCTCGGTGAGTAGGGTGATTGCCTCCGGTGTGATGTGAAGAAATTGCTTATCGCCTATTTTCTCAACGCTCACGCCTTCTTTGGTCAAAAGGCGATACTTGGTTGTATCAGGCCCAATGGGAAGCATGTCGGTGTATGAAAAAGTTGGAACCACTTACTTCTCCTCAGACTTGGTAGAACTCACTTTGGCCGCGTCTAACTTCTTCTTGGCGCCATCGAGCCATTGCTGACAGATCTTTGCCAGCTCTTCTCCGCGCTCCCATAACTTCAGTGACTCTTCCAGGGTTGCGCTGCCATCTTCTAGTGATTCCACGATCTCGGCCAGCTCATCACGAGCTGCTTCATAGGAGGGCTGTGAATCTTTAGCGGCCATGAGCACAATCTACTCTCTTGTAGTTATTCGGGAGAACTAACGGTGGCTGCGGTCTCACCTTTTGCCACGCGAATGCGCAAACGAGTGCCCACCTTCACCTTTGTGGCATCGCGCAGGATTGCGCCATCTGCTAACTGCACCACCGAATACCCGCGGTCCATCGTTGATTGTGGTGAGAGTGAACGTAGGTGGGCTTTAACACCCGCTAGCTCTTTCTTCTCAATTTCAACAATCGATGCAAAGCCGCGAATAGATCTATCTCGAAGCGCCTTTATCTCATCGCGGCGGGAGGTCACCATCAGATGCGGGTCTTTCATCACCGGGCGGTTTCGTAACTGGGCAATCAGATTGATCTCATAGCCAATGGTGGAGACCAGCGTTCGATACATGCGGTCTCGTATCTTTTCGATATCACTAATTTCTTGTGCAATATCTGGCACCACGCGCTTGGCCGCATCGGTGGGAGTAGATGCGCGGTAGTCGGCGACATAGTCAAGAAGTGGTGCATCTTTCTCGTGGCCGATGGCGCTGACAATCGGTGTGGTGCACTGCGACGCTAGTCGAACCAGTGACTCATCACTAAAAGGAAGTAAATCTTCAAAGGAGCCACCACCGCGAGTAATGATGATGACATCTACATCCGGGTCATCCTCAAGCTCCTTTAGCGCTGCTGACACTTCAACAACAGCGGCGGCACCCTGCACTGCTACTTCTCGAATTTCAAACTCAACTGCTGGCCAGCGGCGGCGGGCATTTTCCACCACATCTTTTTCAGCATCGGTATTACGACCACAGATCAAGCCAACTTTTCGCGGAAGTCTTGGTAGTGCAATCTTTCTACTCTCACTAAATAAACCTTCGGCTGCTAACTTCTCTTTCAGCGCCTCTAAACGTGCAAGAAGTTCACCCACACCCACTTGGCTAATCTCCTTGGCAGACATTGTCAGTGAGCCGTTTTTAGTAAACCACGAAGGCTTGGCATAGATGACAACGCGAGCATTTGCCGGCAGTGGTTGCACGCTGGCTAATACTGATTTGTGACACATCACAGAAAGGCTCATATCTGCACTGGTATCGCGCAGTCGCATAAATGCCATGCCACCACTTCGTTCATTGAGTTCTGAAATCTCGCCCTCAATCCAGATTGGGCCAAGACGATCCACATACTCTTTTATCGCTTCTGAGACCACGCGCACTGGCGCCGGGGCTTCTCGTGAAGTTTCGAACATGGGGTGAGCCTATTAGACTGCCCCTTATGAGTAGAAGAGTTCTCTTAGCCGCGCCTCGCGGATATTGCGCCGGCGTTGATCGCGCAGTGATTGCGGTGGAGAAATCGCTGGAACTCTATGGCGCTCCGGTCTATGTCCGCAAAGAAATCGTCCATAACAAGCATGTGGTCTCTACTCTGGAAAAGCGCGGCGTGATTTTTGTTAATGAAACCGATGAAGTGCCAGAGGGTGCGACAGTTGTCTTTTCTGCCCATGGCGTATCACCTGCCGTGCACGAACAAGCAGCTGCCCGAAACCTTAAAACTATCGACGCCACCTGCCCTCTAGTAACCAAGGTGCATAATGAAGTAAAGCGTTTTGCCGATGATGAAACTGAAATTCTTCTGATCGGCCATATTGGACACGAAGAAGTTGAAGGAACTGCTGGTGAAGCACCAGGCAAGGTGCGCGTTGTCGATGGCCTAGATGAAGCTCGCACCATCATTCCCACACCAGGAAAAAAACTAGTCTGGCTCACCCAGACCACGCTCTCAGTTGATGAAACTATGCAATCTGTTGCAATTCTTAAAGATCGTTTCCCTGAAATTGCCAACCCACCATCAGATGACATCTGTTATGCCACCCAAAATCGTCAAGAAGCAATTAAGGCAATTGCCCCACAAGCAGATCTGGTTATTGTTGTGGGCTCCACAAACTCATCGAACTCCGTGCGCCTAGTTGAGGTGGCACTGGAATATGGCGCAAAGGCTGCCCATCTCGTTGATTATGCAACTGAGGTAAAAGATGAGTGGTTTGAAGGTGTGGAAGTAATTGGTGTGACAAGTGGTGCATCTGTACCTGAAATTCTGGTTAATGACTTACTCAAGCATTTAGATGAGCATGGCTATAGCGATGTGGAAGAAGTGCGATCATCGGAGGAGACTCTGCTCTTTGCACTACCGAAAGAGCTACGCGCTGATATCAAAGCAGCGAAGTAAGCACCCTAGGCAGCAGCTGCGCGCTTAGAAGGACGGTTCTTTGCCTTCTCGTTTAAGAACATAAACCAGGCATAGAGCGCGCTGATAAATAGATACGGTGCAACGCTGGCGAGTGAACCGATGAAATCGATGCCGACTCTGGATATCGAAAGGCCGTCGCTGAGAATAGTCAGCAAGAGAACAGTTGCCCCATAGGCAAGTGGAGGCGTGACAGCTGCAACATAACGAGTTCCGGTGCGGCCATAGGCAACACCGCCATAAGTAACTAGGGCGATGATCAGACCAGAGATGATTCCAGGACCAGAGCGAATCCAGATTTCAAGTGATGTGAAGATAAAGATAAAAAGTGCTTGCAGAAATACCACACCTTGCTTTTTCAGTCCGGGGCCTTTCATCACTTACTCCTCTACTACTTCAACATCGATGAAATCATCGGGCGCATCTAAGTCTGGGTTGTTCAGTGCCCTTACATCTGCCGGAGATTCCGGATATTCAATTGCCAGCTTATCTTTATCGCCAGCTACACCTAGTTTATTGATTCGGCGCGCTGGTGCAAGGACAGTTTTTTCCGCTGTGGGAATGAGATCTTCATATGCTTTAGATGTCTGATTAATGGCCTTGCCCACCGCAACAATCTTGGTATGTAAGAGTGTGACATTTTTTAGAAATGTTGCCGCCACCTTCGTGATGTCATCAGCGTTTTCAGCTAATTTATTGCGGGTGAAGATATGTCCCACGGTGCGCAGTAGCGCCATCATTGATGTGGGAGTAGCAAGTGTGACCCCGACTTTAAATGCTTTCTCAAGTAGGAGTGGATCAAGGCGAAGTGATTCTGCCAGCAGCGTCTCAAAGGGGAGGAAGAGCACAACAAAGTCAGGGGAGTTCTGTGATTTGTGGTAGCCACGCTTAGCGAGTGCATCAACATGCTTGAGTAAATCCTTGGTATGTAGCAAGAGCAGTTCATCGCGCTGTTCTTGCTCTTCTGTGCCAAATGCTTCCAGGAAGCGATCAAAGGGAAACTTGGAGTCGATAAAGAGCTTGGAGCCACCAGGCATCGCCACCGTGATATCAGGAATGCCAGATGAGTCAGAATCGGTGGTGGAACGTTGAGCCACATACTCATGGCCTTCGCGTAGCCCGGCTTGTTCCAGAAGAAGTTCTAATTGTGCTTCGCCAAATTTTCCACGTGTTTGCGAACTGGCAAGTGCGCCGGCAATTTTCTTTGTTTCATCAAAGAAGGTAGTCGATGCTTTGCGCATCTCATCGATAGTTCCTACCAATTGCACCTCAGATGCAATTCTCTTCTCTGATGCTTCCTGTGCCTGCATGCGCATGCGCTCAACAGTTGCTTTCATCTCTTCCATCTGCGTTGCAATCTTTGTTTCGTTCTCACTCTTGGCTTCTGCCGCCCTCAGACGATCATCAGATGCCTTAAGCAGCACCTTCACATCGTTGAGTTCTTGGCTCATCGTTGATGTATTGCCACCGTTTGCGCCAGATTTAATTCTAGAAATCCACAGACCAAGTGCGAGACCAAGAAAGAGGCCGAGAATGAGAGTTATTAAGGTCACCACTGTGCTGGACATGGGGCAATCGTGGCAGGAGGGACTGACAATCCCCCGTAGGCTGTCCTACTTATGAGCCTCTCAATTGGAATCGTCGGCCTGCCGAATGTCGGAAAGTCGACCCTCTTTAATGCTCTGACCAAGAACAATGTCTTAGCTGCCAACTATCCCTTTGCCACGATCGAGCCCAATGTCGGTGTAGTGGGCGTTCCGGATGAGCGGTTGGCCAAGTTAGCGACCATCTTTGGTTCGGAAAAGCTTCTTCCTGCCGCACTCTCCTTCGTTGATATCGCCGGCATTGTGAAGGGCGCATCTGAGGGTGCCGGCCTTGGAAATAAGTTTCTTGCCAATATTCGCGAGACCGATGCCATCTGTCAGGTCATCCGCGTCTTTACCGATGGCGATGTTGTTCACGTTGATGGTCGCATCGATCCTGCTAGTGACATGGAAACAATCAACATGGAACTTGCGCTCGCAGATTTACAGACAATTGAAAAGGCAATTCCGCGACTTGAGAAGGAAGCGCGTGTTGCGAAAGAGAAGGCACCTGTTTTAGCGGCGGTCAAGGAAGCCAACGAGTGGCTGCAATCGGGCAAACCACTTTCCCAGTCAAAGATTGATCGCGAACTTTTGCATGAACTTCACCTACTCACTGCAAAACCATTTCTTTATGTCTTTAACGTCGATGCCGCCGAACTTGCTGACCTTGAACTGCGCACGAAGTTATCGGCACTTGTGGCACCAGCTGAAGCAATTTTTCTCGATGCTAAGACCGAGGCCGAACTTGCTGAACTCTCAGATGAGGATGCGCTCGAACTCTTGCAAGCAATTGGTCTGAGCGAACCAGGTCTAGCTACTCTCGCCCGAGTTGGTTTTGCTACCTTAGGACTACAAACTTATTTAACTGCCGGTCCAAAAGAGACGCGCGCCTGGACCATACATAAAGGTGACACCGCACCGATGGCGGCCGGTGTCATTCACACAGATTTCCAAAAAGGTTTCATTAAAGCTGAAATCGTCTCTTTTACCGACTTGGTAGAAGCGGGCACAATGACGGAAGCGAAAGCTAAAGGCAAAGTGCGGATGGAAGGTAAGGAATACATCATGCAAGACGGAGACGTAGTGGAGTTCAGATTCAATGTCTAATAGC
>CAIXKQ010000128.1 GCA_903920065.1 uncultured Actinomycetes bacterium | reverse complement strand
TTGTTGGCTCTTCGGTATATGGCTGACGAAGGACGTTAAATACTCGATCAAGGCCTGCTGAATCAACGACATCGCGCACGCCGACCAGGTCTACATTCTCTGCTGGAACGCGAACGGTGAGGTCACCCTGAGCAACTTTCAATACTAGGTAGGTCTTCTCTTCGCCCTTGATTACTCGAGTTTCAATTGCCTCGATAAGAGCTGCTCCGTGATGAGGATAAACAACGGTTTCGCCGACCTTGAATGTCATGTATTGCCCTTCGGTAGAGGGTCAATTCTACCAGCCATCACCGACATAGAAAACCCCGGGTTATCGGCGTAAAGCGGCGTGAAATAAGGCTTATTTCACATGAGATAATTTCGCCATGAGCCGAACACATTTCAAGAATATTTCTCTTGCATTCACAGCTGTTGCATTGGCTCTCTCACTCACCGCATGTTCAGGTGCTGGCCCCAACGCTGCAACGCGTCAGGTGAAGAAAGTGACAGACGGCGCTGAGATTATGATCAAAAACGAAGGAAATAACATCTCTGTTACCAACTTACTTCTTGTGGCAACTGAAGATGGCTCAGCCGTTGTTGTCGGAACGATTATTAACTACTCAGAAGAGCGCGATGCACTGCTGGGAATCTCAGTTAATAACGTGGCGGCTGCAATCACAGGTGAACAAAACCTTGATCAGAATAAGCCAGTACGCTTTGAAGGAGACCTGGCCACAAGCAAGGCGGTCTTTAACGGTGTTGGCGCAGAAGCTGGTAAGAATGTGAAGCTTTCACTGGCATTTGCGCGCGCAGGTGTTGTCACTACCAACGTCATCATTCGCGATAAGCGTGATACTTACGCAAACGTCACTCCCTAAATTACTTCTTACCCTGATTCGCGACAGCTGTAATAGCAGCTGCGGCAGCCGCTGGATCTAAGTACTCGCCGCCTTTTTTCACTGGGCGCATCTGCTCATCTAGTTCATAGAGCAGTGGGATTCCGGTGGGAATATTAAGTCCGGCAATATCTTCATCGCTAATGCCTTCTAAGTGCTTAACTAGTGCGCGCAGTGAATTACCGTGTGCGGTAACTAGAACTACTTTGCCCTCCTTTAGATCAGGCACAATTTCTTGTTCCCAATAAGGAACCATGCGCACCACAACATCTTTCAGGCATTCAGTCATGGGCAAATCAGGGCCAAGGCCCGCATAGCGTGGATCTGAATCTTGGGAATACTTCGCACCTTTTTCAATCAGTGGTGGTGGTGTGTCAAAAGAACGGCGCCAGAGTGTGAATTGCGCTTCACCGTATTCAGCCAGAGTCTGCGCTTTATCTTTGCCTTGTAGTGCGCCGTAGTGGCGTTCATTGAGGCGCCAGGAACGTTTAACTGGAATCCAATGACGATCACAAGCATCGAGTGCCAACTGTGATGTGTGAATAGCGCGACGTAAAAGTGAAGTGTGAACCACATCAGGTAAGAGTCCGCGTTCTGCCAATAACTTTCCACCACGCGCAGCTTCTGCTTCACCCTTTGCTGAGAGTCTGACATCGACCCAACCGGTGAAGAGATTCAAGGCATTCCATTCGGATTCGCCATGGCGCAAGAGGATCAGTGTGGAGTGTGACATGTGGCTATCTTCTCATGTTGAGAAGAAATAATTAAATGAGATGGGTAAATGCCTCAAGATTTGCCAGTGATTCTCCGCGACTAACCCGCCAAGCCCACTCACGCCGGATTGCATCTGCAAAGCCAAGTTCGAGCAGTGGGTTAAATGATGAATCTGAATACTGCAGCACTGAACCAATGATGCGATCTATCTCTAGCACGCTCACAGCCGCTAGTGGCAAACGCCCCACCAGATAGATATCTCCCAGTTCGTTTATGGCAAATGCGATGCCATACATCTGGGCATTTTTTGCCATGCACCACTTATGCACCGCATCTTCATGTGTATCAGGTTTGCGAATCACAAAAGCGTTAATGCTTAAAGAGTGATCGCCAATAATCAGTGCGCAATGAGTCTGTAGCTTCTTCTCTCCTGGCAGGGTGACCATGAAGGTTTTTTCATTACTGCGCTCAAAATCTAAATCGTGTGATTCCAGGAAATCTTCAATGACAACTGCTGGGTTCAGGGCCATTTAGCCAATGTGCTTCTGTGCATCACGACGAGCAGATAAGACTCGGTCGTAGATATCAAGTGTTCCGCGAGATGTGGCATCCCAGCCGAAGTGGGAAGCGTGTTCGATCGCCCCCATAGACAAAAGCACGCGTCGTTGTGGTTCTTGGATCAAACGAG
>CAIXKQ010000127.1 GCA_903920065.1 uncultured Actinomycetes bacterium | reverse complement strand
GTAAGCAATGTTGTTTCACTGGTACTTGTTGTTACGACGATGCTCATTCTTTCCTGGCAGATCACTCTTGTTTCGTTGTTGCTGCTGCCGCTCTTTCTTCTTCCCACTAAGTGGGTTGGTAAGCGCATTCAAGCGCTCACTCGTGAGGCATTTAATCTCAATGCCACGATGTCGAGCACCATGACTGAGCGATTCAATGTTTCCGGTGCGCTCTTGGTATCACTCTATGGAAAGCCAACGAAGGAAGAAGGTTTCTTCCGGGCTCGTGCGCGCAAAGTGGCCGATATTGGCATTCAAACAGCGATGCTCAACCGAATTTTCTTTGTTGGTATTACTAGTGTTGCAGCTGTTGCTACCGCCTTCGCATATGGAATTGGTGGCCATCTAGCTATTGATGGCTCAATTACGGTGGGAACACTTCTAGCTATCACCGCATTATTGGCACGGCTCTATGGTCCATTAACTGCACTCTCTAATGTGCGCATCGATGTCATGACCGCGCTTGTCTCCTTTGAACGTGTTTTTGAGGTGCTAGACCTTCATCCGATGATTGTTGATCGCCCCGGAGCCCAGCAACTAAAGCAACAAGAGCTCAGCATTGAATTTAGAAACGTTTCATTTTCCTATCCGAAGGCCGAGGAAGTATCGCTGGCTTCACTTGAATCTGTCTCTAAACCGGAGACGGTAGATAGTGGACAGATTTTGAATTCAATTTCATTTACTGCGCCAAAGGGAACACTGACGGCGATAGTGGGACCATCAGGTGCTGGAAAAACCACGATGAGCGCCCTCTTGCCCAGACTTTATGATGTGACAGAGGGTGCAATTCTTATCGGTGGCAACGATATTCGCGACTACACAGTGCAATCACTCAGAGATTCCATTGGTGTTGTTATGCAGGATGCACATCTTTTCCACGAAACAATCGCTGAGAATTTACGTTATACAAAGGAAGATGCCACTGAGGCAGAGATGATTCAGGCGTGTAAGTCTGCTCAGATATGGAATCTGATCTCGACGCTTCCCAATGGCTTTGAGACTATGGTGGGAGAGCGTGGTCATCGACTTTCCGGCGGTGAGAAGCAACGTTTGGCTATTGCGCGGCTATTACTTAAAGCGCCATCAATCGTCATTCTTGATGAAGCAACGGCTCATTTGGACTCGGAAAATGAAGATTTAGTGCAGGAAGCGCTGCGTCATGCGTTGAAAGGTAGAACTTCGATCGTCATCGCACACAGATTAAGCACAGTGATGCAGGCAGATCAGATTCTGGTCCTGGAAAAGGGTGAGATTGTGGAGCGCGGAACCCACGAAGAGCTTATTCAAGGAGCGGGTCTCTACTCCGAACTATTTGCGCGACAAGACCTCACGACGAATGAGAAACCTTCCGTAACCGATTAATCCGCCAAAGAAGATCCATTGCAGTGCATAAGCCATGTGAGGCCCGTCAGAGAGTTCGGGAAGATCAGCAGGGGCCGCGGGTGACAGGTTGGGATCTGAACCAGAAATTAAATCGAGATAGAAATCTTCACTTGTAGCTCCACCTTGTGCATTGGCCTTTGCAACTAATCCAGTATCGGAGTTAGTTGGAATTGCAAAAAATGAACCTCGAGGCAGCGAGCTATCTAATCTCAGGCGTCCAACTATCTCTACATCACCTGATGGAAGTTGCGGCAATGTAGGTCTCGTCTGAGCGTTCTTTCCCGCTGCAACCCAGCCGCAATCAACCCAGTAACTTCTTCCACCTTTGTCATTAAATTTGGTGAGAAGTTCAAAACCATATTTACCCTCGAAGTATTGATTTCGTAGCAGTATCTGAGTGTCAGGATCAAAGCGCCCGCGCGTGGTTACAGGCTGCCATTCGTGGTTCGCTGGTTCATCTTGTACTGAGACTAGTGAGACCGGGTTCATCGTTGAATGCTTTTCGATAATGAAGTTACGTTCATGCCGGGCTACACCGCGATGGTATTGCCACTGCGCCGCCCAGAGACAGCCCGCTATGAGAACGAGCGCAATGACTGACTTAAAAAACGAAAATTGCTCACGCTTTTTTGTACTACTCAATTCCTCGCGGCCTCTTCTTGAGTATCGCTGATCCAGGAATTACTGTCTCACGACCAGCATTTGCAACAACTACTGCAATATAGGGCAGGATGACAGCGCCAACGAGAGCGAACCATCGATACGGACTGGGTAGTAGGACAGTCAAAATAAAGCAGGCTGTTCGCACCATCATGGATAGAAAATATCGACGTTGCCGCGCACTCTGGTCTTTGGAAAGGCCAGTTGACGCGCTAGTAATATCGAAAGCAGCATCTTCTTTAGCCATAGCCCAACAGTAGGGTAGTTTTCTCTCATGAGCGAGCCGACTTCCATCGCATTAGTTACCGGTGGCAATCGCGGAATTGGATTAGCTATCGCAACGGCGCTGCAAGAAGCGGGTCATCGTGTAGTCATCACATACCGCAGCGGCACCCCACCCACTGGTTTTGATGCAGTCCAGATGGATGTCACTAACTCAGAAAGTGTTGATTTAGCTTTCACAAAGATTGAGAGTGAGATCGGACAGCCGGAAATTATTGTGGCAAATGCCGGAATTACGAAAGACACTCTGGTCTTACGTATGACTGATGAAGATTTCGAAAGTGTGATTGACGCTAACCTCACTGGCGCTTTTCGCGTTGCCAAGCGTGCTACCAAAGGTCTTTTGAAATTAAAGCGTGGCCGCCTGATTTTTATCGGTTCAGTTGTTGGTGGCGTAGGAGCTGCCGGCCAAGTGAACTATTCTGCGTCCAAATCAGGCCTCGTTGGAATGGCTAGATCATTTTCTCGAGAACTTGGCTCGCGTGGCATCACTGCCAACGTTGTTGCCCCCGGATTTGTAGAGACAGATATGACGGCAGAACTCGATGAGAAACGTCGGAGTGAAATTGCGGCACAGGTACCGCTGGCTCGATTCTGTTCAGCACAAGAGATTGCAGATGTAGTTGCATTTATTGCATCTGCGAAAGCTAGCTATATTACTGGCGCCATCATTCCTGTTGATGGCGGACTTGGAATGGGGCACTGAAGTGGGAATTTTAGAGGGCAAGAGTATTTTGGTAACCGGAGTTCTCACCGATGGCTCTATCGCATTTCACATCGCACGCCTGGCACAAGAAGAAGGTGCGCAGATTGTTCTCACGGGTTTTGGTCGTGGCCTTAGTCTGACAACTCGCATCGCAGGACGTCTGCCAAAGCCGGCTCCGATTATTGAACTAGACGTTACCAATCAGGAACATCTTGATGGGTTAGCAACAGAGGTAAAGAAGCACCTTCCACACCTTGATGGCGTTGTGCACTCGATTGGCTTTGCACCTGAAGCAGCACTGGGTGGCAACTTTCTCAATACTGCTTGGGAAGATGTGGCAACAGCCGTGCAAGTCTCTGCCTACTCTTTGAAATCACTCACAATGGCATGTCATCCGCTCTTTAAAGATGGGGCATCTGTTGTCGGACTTGATTTTGATGCCCAAGTTGCCTGGCCTAAGTATGACTGGATGGGAGTTGCCAAAGCAGCCCTTGAATCCACATCACGTTATCTCGCTCGCGATCTCGGAAAAGATAATGTCCGCATCAATCTCATTGCAGCAGGTCCCATTCGAACCATCGCTGCTAAATCGATTCCTGGATTTAATGAATTTGAAAACGTTTGGAATGAGCGCAGTCCTTTGAAGTGGGATGTTGCAGATCCAGTGCCGGCAGCGCAAGGCGCCGTTGCACTACTCAGTGATTGGTTTCCCAAGACGACGGGGGAAATTATTCACGTCGATGGTGGCCTGCACGCGATGGGCTAAAGCCCTTTTCAAGCGAGGATTTTTCTATTTGCCCGCACTCGGGTAGCCTTTGCCTCAGACCAGTAGCCCACGGCTGCTGCAAGAGGAGCTCACCGCTCCCACCTCTACTGCTTCGGCGGATTGGTTTGTCGGATTTAAATCTAGGATTCTAGATTTATCTGCCTATGCGGTGTGCGAATTTTGCGGCAACTTGGATACACAAGTGAACCGAACATAGGAGCAGAAATCACAACAGAGCCCCGCATTAATGACCGTATTCGCACACCCCAAATTCGTCTCATCAATTACACAGGTGAGCAAGTTGGAGTTGTAGATATCGAAGCAGCGCTAGCCATGGCAGATGAAATTGGACTCGATCTCGTAGAGATTGCACCCGAAGCTAATCCGCCAGTTTGTAAGATCATGGACTTTGGAAAGTACAAGTACGAGATTGCACAAAAAGCTCGCGAAGCACGTCAGAACCAGACCCACATTGTGGTGAAGGAAGTGCGATTGACGCCAAAGATCGAGAATCACGATTACGAGACAAAACGCTCGTCAGTTGAAAAGTTTCTCAAAGGTGGCGACAAGGTGAAGATAACGATGAAGTTTCGTGGCCGTGAACAAACACGTCCAGAGCTCGGATTCAAACTCTTGCAACGTCTTGCAGAAGATGTGAAAGATATAGCTTTCGTTGAATTCGCCCCTAAGCAAGAGGGTCGACAGATGACGATGGTGTTGGGTCCGACGAAGAAGAAGACAGAAGTAGTAGCAGAGCAGAAGGCAGCGAAAGCTGCGAAGGAAAAAGCAGCCGAAGAAGCTGCTAAATAGCTTTACTCACGACGACGTAACAGGAGATAAGAAATGCCAAAGATGAAAACCCATAGTGGTGCGAAGAAGACCTTCCGCGTCACAGGTACCGGAAAGATCATGCACGAGCGTGCAGGCAAGCGCCACCTTTTGGAGCACAAGTCATCACGCGTTACTCGTCGTTTGAGCCAAGAGTCATCAGCAAAATCAACCGTCACAATGACAGCCAAGCGCATGCTTGGTTTGAAGTAAGGGAGCGCCACTAAATGAGAGTCAAGCGCGGAGTACACGCAGCAAAGAAGCGTCGCACAACCCTTGAGCGTGCCAGCGGATATCGCGGACAACG
>CAIXKQ010000126.1 GCA_903920065.1 uncultured Actinomycetes bacterium | reverse complement strand
TTTCGTAATGGACAGAGTGAATACCAGATCAACGGTGAAGCATCGCGACTTCTCGATATTCAGGAGCTCCTGAGTGATTCCGGTATTGGACGTGAAATGCACGTCATCGTCGGGCAAGGCCAACTCGATGCAATTTTGTTGGCAACACCGGAAGAGCGTCGAGGATTTATTGAAGAGGCTGCGGGTGTTCTTAAGCATCGTAAACGTAAAGAGAAGGCGATTCGCAAGCTTGACTCCATGCAAGCAAATCTGGCCCGCGTCAATGACCTCACCGTTGAACTCAGGCGTCAACTGCGTCCGCTTGGCAAACAGGCAGAGGTCGCCAAGAAGGCGGCCACCATCCAGGCAGATCTGCGTGATGCTAAGTTGCGATTGCTGGCAGATGATTACATTGCAATGTCTAAGACTCTCGATGCTGAAGTTGCAGATGAGAATGCACTGCGTGAGCGTCGTGCTCTAGTTGAGACTGAACTCGACAGAGTTCGTCGCCGAGAAGAAGAACTTGATGCCACCTCAGCTTTTGAGAGCCCACTCTTAATTAGCGCACAAGAGAATTTCTATTCATTAAGTGCGCTGCGTGAAAAATTTAGAGGCACGCAATCACTTGCGCAAGAACGTTCACGATTCTTAGCCGAAGAAGCCGAAGAAGCTCGTAATGCTGGCCGCGATCCGCAAGCGCTGGACCAGGAAGCAGCAGCGCTGCGCGTTGAAGAATCTCGACTTCGCGCAGAAGTTGTTCAGGCGCAGAGTGCACTCACACAAGCAACAACTCTCTTGGGCACTGCCGAGGCAGCGCTCAAGGCCGAGGAAGACACCATTGCCGCAGCGATGCGAGCTATTGCTGATCAACGCGAAGGCACTGCGCGCCAAGAAGGACATATCAAATCTCTTGCAGCGCGACTGGATGCAATCACGGAAGAAATCTCACGTGTTCAAGCGGCACGCACGGAAGCGCAATCTCGGTTAGATATTGCAAAGGTTGATTACGCAAGATTTGAAATGGAAATCGTCAACGCCGATGCCGGAGAACAGGGCCTCGATTCTGAATTTGAAGTCGCAAAGAGCGCACTTGATGCGGCGAAGAAATTCCATGAAGAACTCATTGATGCCGAGCGAGCAGCAGACCGAGAGCGAAATGCCCTTGAATCAAAGCTGGAAGCAATTCGTATTACTTCGCAATCACGCGATGGCGCTGCAGAGTTGGTACGCGATTCACGCGGCGTGCAGATTCTGGGAAGTATCGCTTCACTCATTGAAATTGATAAAGGATGGGAAGCTGCAACGGCTGCCGCACTCGGGGGACTAGCAGATGCGGTAGTTGTAAAAGATCTCTCTTCTGCCGTGAGCGCTCTGACAACACTTCGCCGCGAAAATCTTGGGCAAGCAGATGTGTTGGTATATGAATCTGGCCAGCAATCTGTGGCATCTACCCCTAGTGGTCTGAATTCTTTGCTCAGCCATGTTCGCTCAAACCAAATTTCGGAACTTCTCACATCACTGCTATCAACCACAGTGGTGGCCGATAACGCCTCTGAAGCTGAAGGCATTTTGCGCCAACACAAGTCAGTCACTGTTGTTACTCGAGATGGCGATGTATTTTCATCACATCGCGCACGAGGCGGCTCCGCATCTTCACGTTCGCTGATTGAAATCTCCGCACTTGTGTCTGAACTAGGTGCAAAGTTGGAAGATATCAACCATAAGAGTGACCGTTTGAAATTTGAGATTTCTAGTGCGGTGACTGAGGTAGAAAATAAGCAATCTACTTTTGATTCAGCCCTTGCTAAGCTCAATGAATCAGATGCTCGTATTGCAGCGCTGACCGAGCAATTAGCGGTTTCAGGCCAGAACATTAAATCGGCTGGTGCTGAAGTAGATCGCCTCACAGTTGCAATTAATGAAGCCACCTCTGCTAAATCTCGCGATGAAAATGAATTGATTATTGCTCGCACTCAAATGCAACAACATGGTGAGATAACCGAGCCAGATCACTCAAGTGCGGAAGAGATTCGCAACTCTGTCTCACAGGCTCGAACAGCGGAAGTCGAGGCGCGTCTTGCAGTGCGCACAGCTGAAGAGCGAGTCACCTCAATCTCAGCGCGTGCGTTAGCACTTGAAGAATCAGCGCAAGCAGAACGAGATGCATCTGAACGCGCGGTATCGCGTCGCGGAGCTCGAGCACGAGGTGCGATTATTTCTCAAGCAATTGCCGAGGCCGCCTATGAAGTTCTCATTAAAATTGAACGTTCTATTGCAAAAGCTCAGACTGAACGTTCCCGCTTAGAGACAAATCGTTCTGATCGAGAAGGTGAAACGCTGACTGTGCGCGCGCGAAATCGTGAACTGACAGCTGAACTTGATCAACTGACATCTAGTGTTCATCGCGATGAAATTGCTCGTGCAGAACAGCGTATGCGCGTTGAAGCCCTTGAGATTAAGGCAGTTGAGGAACTGGGAATAGATATTCCAACTCTGATCAATGAATATGGACCCGATAAGGATGTTCCGACATTTATCGAAACCGAATCAGGTGAAATTGTGGCAACAGAACTGATTCCATACCGCCGCGATCAGCAGGAGAAGCGACTCGCTGCAACTGAACGTTCACTCACGCTTCTAGGCAAGATTAATCCACTAGCTCTTGAAGAATATAACGCACTGGAAGAACGACTTAAATTCCTAGCCGAGCAACTAGAAGATTTAAAAAACACTAAGAAAGATTTGCTGGATATCATCAAGGAAGTCGATGATCGTGTGCAAGACATATTCATGCAGGCTTATGAAGAAGTGGCAGAACACTTTAAAGATATTTTTGCTCGCCTATTTCCAGGTGGCGATGGTCGACTCTTCCTTACTAACCCAGATGATTTACTCAATACTGGAGTTGATGTGGAAGCGCGTCCGCCAGGTAAGCGAGTCAAGCGCCTGTCACTCTTATCAGGAGGCGAGAAGTCACTTACTGCAATCGCCATGTTGATCGCTATCTTTAAATCGCGACCAAGTCCGTTCTATGTACTGGATGAAGTTGAGGCCGCACTCGATGATGTGAACTTAGGCCGACTACTGACAATCTTGGAAGAGTTACGCCAAAGTTCACAGTTGATCATCATCACCCACCAGAAGCGCACCATGGAGATAGCCGATGCGCTCTATGGCGTGACAATGCGTGGAGATGGTGTGACTGAAGTGATTTCACAGCGTTTACGTGAATCTGAAACCGCGTAATCTGCTAGTCGGTTAACGATGGGTCTTTTTAATCGTTTAGTGGCCAAAGTTCGTGGAACTTCCACCGCATCAGCACTCGATTGGTCTGAGATTGAGACCGAGCTACTTTCATCAGATTTAGGCCCATCACTTGTCACAGAGTTGTTGGAAGCTGCAAAGAAGATGCGCGGAGATGATGCAGAGGGCGCGATCAAAGAGATTCTGCGTAGTAAATTTTCCGATAAGTCCCGTGCACTAGCCGAGGGTGATAACCCGCAAATCATTCTCATTGTTGGCGTCAATGGCACAGGCAAAACCACCTCGGTTGCAAAGCTGGCAACGCATCTCCACTCACAAGGCAAATCAGTGCTCCTTGCCGCCGCCGATACTTTTCGTGCCGCAGCAGTTGATCAGTTACGAACTTGGGGTGAGCGGATCGGTATTGAAACTATTTCCGGAAAAGAAGGAGCCGAGCCGGCATCGGTCGCCTTTGACAGTGCTAAACGTGCTTTAGAAGTAGATGCTAATTTCCTTTTAATTGATACCGCTGGTCGACTTCACAATAAGAGTGCGCTCATGGAAGAACTTGGCAAGGTAAAGCGAGTTGTAGAAAAGATTGCACCGATCTCTGAAGTTCTCCTCGTCATTGATGCGACCACCGGGCAGAACGGGCTAACACAGGCAAAAGTGTTCAGCGAAGCCGTTGAAGTCACCGGACTGATACTGACCAAACTCGATGGGAGTGCGCGCGGTGGGGTAGCACTGGCTATCGAAAGCGCCCTAGATATACCCATTAAGTTCATCGGAACTGGGGAAGGTGCTACGGATTTCACCCCATTTGACCCCGAGAAGTACCTAGCAGGCTTGCTCGCGTAACCCACTTGTAACAATTGGGGTGCATTTGTGACACTCCCTTAACCTGCAAATCCATCTCCTGTAATGCGCCGTAGGCATCTTTGCGCCATCTCAACGACGAGTATCTCAATCGTATGCAATGGATTCTGATAGAAGGAATTCGGAAATGGACTCGATATGGAAGAAGTAGTTCTAAATAGCGGTGACACCGCATGGATGCTGGCAAGTACAGCTCTTGTACTTTTGATGACTCCAGGCTTGGCATTTTTCTATGGCGGAATGGTTCGCACGAAAAGTGTTCTTAACATGATGATGATGTCTATGGTGACAATCGGAATCGTGAGCGTTCTATGGGTTATCTACGGATTCGAATTGGCCTTTGGATATAAATCAGATTCACCTTGGTATGGTGGAATCGGACTCAGCGGCCTTGGTGGTCAGGTAAATGAGCTTGCCAATAACGGCGGCGTGTATCCAATTCCAGTACTTGTCTTTGCTGCCTTCCAATTGATGTTTGCAATCATCACTCCTGCACTTATTTCAGGTGCAGTTGCTGATCGTGCAAAATTCGCTTCTTGGGCAATCTTTGTCGCGATCTGGTCAACAGTTGTCTATTTCCCAGTAGCTCACTGGGTCTTCGCATTTGGAAACAAGATTGGTGACACTGTTACTAGCACCGGATATCTCGCCGGTAAGGGAATTCAAGACTTTGCTGGTGGAACTGCTGTTCACATCAATGCTGGCGCTGCAGGTTTGGCACTTGCAATCGTTCTTGGAAAGCGCATTGGGTGGCGCAAAGAATCAATGCGTCCACACTCACTGCCATTGGTAATGCTTGGTTCAGGTCTACTGTGGTTTGGTTGGTTTGGCTTTAATGCTGGATCTTCTCTTGCTGCAAATGGAATCGCAGGACTTGCCTTTATGAATACTCAGGTCGCAACAGCTGGAGCTGTAATCGGCTGGCTCTTGGTTGAAAAGATCCGCAATGGGCATGCAACCTCATTGGGTGCGGCATCTGGTGCGGTTTCAGGTCTGGTAGCGATTACACCAGCGTGTGCATTCGTTGCTCCATGGGCTGCAGTAGTAATCGGTTTCATCGCCGGAATCCTCTGCTCACTCGCAGTGAGCTTGAAGTACAAGTTCGGCTTCGATGATTCACTCGACGTCGTAGGTGTTCACTTAGTTGGTGGCGTCTGGGGTTCATTAGCAATCGGTCTATTTGGAACCAGCGTTGTAAATAGCATCGGACTAGATGGAATCTTCTATGGTGGCGGCACAGCCCTTCTTGGCAAGCAAGCACTAGGCGTTGGCCTAGTACTTGCATACTCATTCATTGCAACTCTGATTATCGGATATGCGATCGAAAAAACTATCGGCTTCCGTGTTACACGTGAAGTTGAAATCGAAGGCATCGACCTTAAGGAACATGCTGAATCTGCTTATGAACTAGCTAGCTCATCACGTGGAGGTGCATCACTATGAAGTTGATTACCGCAATTCTCAAACCGTTCAAGTTAGATGAAGTAAAAGATGCCCTGCAAGCAGCAGGCATCAACGGCATGACTGTCTCTGAAGCCAGTGGCTTCGGACGTCAGCGTGGTCATACCGAGGTCTATCGTGGTGCTGAATACACCGTGGATCTCGTTCCAAAAGTCCGTCTCGAAGTTCTTGTAGATGACAAGGATGCGGCATCAACCGTGGATGTCATCGTCAAAGCTGCATCAACAGGATCTATCGGTGATGGAAAGGTTTGGACAACTCCAGTAGAACAGGTTGTGCGCGTTCGAACAGGAGAGCGTGGGCCTGAAGCTATCTAGAGAGGTCCAAATCAAGTAACTGGAAACTAAGATTGGACCATGGGAACACGAG
>CAIXKQ010000125.1 GCA_903920065.1 uncultured Actinomycetes bacterium | reverse complement strand
GAGTGCAATCTGTAGCGACTCAGCAACACGATCATCGACATCGATACTGCGAGCAACAAGTAACATCGGGTTCTTTGCCCGCTGGGTAATTTCTTCAAAGGAAGAATATTGGAATGGCTTAATCGAAAGAATAATTCCTTGGCTATTTGGAGAAATTCCTTCCACTTCGGCGCGATGTGCCTCGCGAATAGATAAACCGTGATTGAGTGCAATCTGTAGCGACTCAGCAACACGATCATCGACATCGATACTGCGAGCAACAAGTAACTCTGTTGCTGGCACAGATTCACGCAGCGCTTCTAATACCGCGTTACGTCCGGCCACGATCTCACCACGAGGTGCATCACCTTTTGAAAACTTACGTCCAGCTGCTGCTGGCTTCTTTGCTGCAGTTTTTTCAGCCGCCTTCTTGCGCTTAGCCGCTGCGTGATAGGGACGATCTTCAGCCTTCGGTGTTGGACCCTTACCTTCAAGACGTCGCTTATTATTTCCACCCGTTCCAGCTGATGGTCCTTTTTTACTCTTACGCACTGCTCCACGTGGTTTTGCATTACCGGCCATTGTTAGTTACTTCCATTTCCAGTAATCGACCAACGTGGCCCTTGAGCTGTATCTTCAATAGTAATTCCCAGTACTGCTAAGCCATCACGAATCTGATCGGATGCCGCAAAATCTTTTCGCTCACGAGCCGCGGTGCGCTGAGCCAGTGCTAATTGAATAACACCATCGAGTGCTGCGCCAATATCTTCAACGGCGGTGCTAGAAGCGAAGGCGGGATCAAATGGATCACAGCCAAGTATTTCTAGCGCTCCGCGAATCTCATTGGCGCTATTTTCAATGGTGGCGGTATCTCCTGCCGTAATTGCGCTATTTCCTGCGCGCAGCGCCTCTGAAATTGAGGCAAGAGCTGTTGGCACAGCTAAATCATCATTCATGGCATCAGTAAAGACCTGACTGATAGTAGGTACCGGCTCTGCTCCAAGGATTTCAACAGAGCGATTAAGGAAGCCTTCAATGCGACGAAATGCGGTGGCAGATTCAGCCAAAGCTTCATGTGAGAACTCAAGCATGGAGCGGTAATGTGCAGAACCTAAATACCAACGCAGTTCAATTCCGCGCACGCTCTTTAATAACTCATGCACTTGCAGTGAATTACCAAGTGATTTCGACATCTTTTCACCAGATGCTGTCACCCAGGCGTTATGTAGCCAGCGCTTAGCAAAGGCATATCCGGCAGCTTCTGATTGTGCAATTTCATTTTCGTGATGAGGAAAAATCAAATCAAGTCCGCCACCATGAATATCAAATGCTTGCCCAAGATAAGCATGCGCCATCGCCGAACATTCCAAGTGCCAACCTGGTCGCCCAGCTCCCCATGGAGTTGGCCATGATGGATCTCCTGGTTTGGCTGCTTTCCATAACGCAAAATCACGTGGATCTTTTTTATATGTTTCATCAGCATCTGCGGCCGGCAATAGATCATCGAGTTTCTGACGCGAAAGGGTGAGATAGGAGGAGAGTTTGCGAACCTCTAAATACACATCACCATTACCTGGGGCATATGCGGCGCCCTTTTCAATCAGTAGCTGCATCAATTCAATCATTTGTGTGACATGTCCGGTAGCACGCGGTTCATATGTGGGTGGCAAGACATTCAGTGCTGCGTAAGCATCAGTAAATGCGCGTTCATATTTCATCGCAACTGCCCACCATGGAGCCTGCTCGTGCACAGCCTTATGTAAAATCTTGTCATCAATATCTG
>CAIXKQ010000124.1 GCA_903920065.1 uncultured Actinomycetes bacterium | reverse complement strand
CCGGTGCGCGCGTGGGATATCTCGTTGCCCACCCATCGGTCATCGATGCTATGTTTTTAGTTCGCTTGCCGTATCACCTGAGCGCTCTGACTCAAGCTGCTGCCGAGGTGGCCCTTGATTTCAGCACCGAACTATTGGCGACAGTGGATCAACTTCGCAGCGCTCGAAATCAGATGGCGCAGGAGCTGGAAGAGTTGGGACTCACCGTCCTTCCAAGCAGCGCCAACTTCCTACTCTTCACAGGTTTTGAGCAGACATCGCCTGAACTCTGGCAGGCACTGCTTGATAGAGGAGTTCTCATTAGAGATGTGGGATTATTGGGCTACCTAAGAGTCACCATTGGCAATGTGGCCGAGAATAAGAAATTTATTGATTCACTATCGGCATGTCTAGGAGTAGAAATATGAGAACAGCACGCGTTGAACGCACTACGAAAGAATCGAGTGTTCTAGTTGAACTCAACCTCGATGGCTCTGGTGAGATCTCAGTAGATACCGGTGTTCCCTTCTTCGATCACATGCTTTCACAGCTCGGAAAGCACTCTGGATTTAATCTCACTGTTAAAACGACAGGTGATGTCGATGTTGATTCACACCACACTGTGGAAGATACCTCTCTTGCTTTTGGTCAGGCTCTTCGTGAGGCGCTAGGTGATAAAGCTGGCATCCGACGTTTTGGTGATGCAATGGTTCCACTCGATGAGGTTCTAGTTCAGGCTGCTGTGGATCTATCAGGTCGTCCATATTTAGTGCACCGTCAACCAGAAATTGTGGAATTGATTGGAACATTTGATACCACACTGGGTAAGCACATTTGGGAATCGATAGTTGCAGAAGCGCGTATTGCACTGCATGTGAGAGTTCTTGAAGGGCGCAACGCCCACCACGTTTTCGAAGCGCAATTTAAAGCGGTAGCACGTGCACTACGCGATGCCGTTGCAATTGATCCACGAGTTGCAGGGATTCCTTCAACAAAGGGATCTCTCTAGCTTCGTGATTGCAATTCTCGATTACGGCTCTGGAAACCTTCGCTCGGCGCAACGCGCCTTTGAAACATCCGGTAAAGAAGTTCTTATTACTTCTGATTATGAGACCGCCCTCAATGCCGAAGGCTTAGTGGTACCTGGAGTCGGCGCCTTTGCTGCCTGCATGCAAGGACTTCTCAAGGTCCGCGGAGATCAGATTGTGCGCGAACGTTTTGCGGCAAAGCGTCCAACTCTTGGAATTTGTGTTGGTATGCAGATTCTTTTTGCACGCGGCATTGAACATGGCGAGCATGCGGGAGTTGGAATGTGGGGCGCCACTGTTGAGAAACTTAACGCACCGATATTGCCGCATATGGGATGGAATACCGTCCGTCCTGCTGCCGGTAGCACGCTCTTTGCAGGAGTTGAGGATCAATCATTTTATTTTGTGCACTCATATGCAGCGAAAGAATCGGTGGGAGTGATGTCCACCCTTGCCCATCATGGTGAAGATTTCATTGCTGCCATAGAAGATGGCGCACTCACGGCTACCCAATTTCACCCAGAAAAGTCATCCGATGCCGGATTACATGTAATTAAGAATTGGACGCAGACGTTATGAGTTATTTAGAGCTACTTCCAGCAGTGGATGTCAAAGATGGTCGCGCCGTCAGACTTGTCCAAGGTGAACTCAGCGCCGAGACTGCATATGGAAATCCATTGGAAGTTGCCCTGGAATTTCAAGCAGCAGGGGCCGAATGGTTACACCTTGTGGATCTTGATGCCGCCTTCGGAATCGGTGAGAACAGCGCGCAGTTAGCTGAAGTTGTTGGCCGACTCGATATCAAGGTAGAACTTTCCGGTGGAATTCGCGATGATGAATCACTTGCGCGAGCACTTGCAACAGGATGTACTCGCGTCAATCTTGGAACTGCAGCGTTAGAAAATCCAGAGTGGACTGCTCGCGTGATTGCCGAACACGGTGATCGGATTGCGGTGGGCCTTGATGTGCGTGGACATGTGCTTGCCGCACGTGGATGGACCAAAGAAGGCGGAGATCTCTTTGAAACTATTGAGCGCTTAGAGCGTGATGGATGTGCGCGCTATGTGGTTACTGATGTCACTAAAGATGGAACTCTGCAAGGGCCGAATATTGAGTTACTTAAAGAGGTATGCGCCGTTACCTCAAAGCCAGTTGTTGCATCGGGCGGAATTTCATCCCTTGCAGATATCGCCGCGCTTTCGGCTTTGAACTCACTTGGAGTAGAAGGTGCGATTGTGGGTAAGGCGCTCTATGCCGGTGCCTTCACTCTTGCCCAAGCACTCGAGCAGACCCGATCATGAGTCTTTCAGTTCGAATCATTCCGTGCCTTGATGTCACTGATGGCCGAGTGGTGAAGGGGGTCAACTTCACAGATCTCGTTGACGCCGGTGACCCAGTTGAGATGGCTGCGCTCTATAACAAAGAGGGCGCTGATGAACTCACCTTCTTAGATATTTCGGCAAGTGTTGCTGGGCGGGAAACAACTCTTGATGTGGTGCGCCGAACTGCCGAACAAGTTTTTATTCCACTGACGGTAGGCGGCGGTATTCGCACGGTGGAGGATGTGGACCGCTTACTACGCGCGGGTGCAGATAAAGTCAGCATTAATACTGCTGCGATTGCTAGACCAGAACTCATCTCTGAAATTGCAGATCGTTTTGGTTCGCAAGTTCTTGTGATCTCTATCGATGCCCGCCGGGCACGAACCGAATCTGGTTTTGAAGTAACAACTCATGGCGGTCGCCAGAGTGCTGGTATTGATGCACTTACCTGGGTTGAAAAAGCATGCGCGCTAGGAGTTGGTGAAATTCTGCTCAACTCAATGGATGCCGATGGAACTCGCGCCGGATATGACATCGGAATGATCAAGGCAGTGCGAGCCGTGTCAAAGGTTCCTCTGATTGCAAGTGGAGGGGCAGGAACCCTGGAAGACTTTAGCGCCGCCCTGGATGCCGGGGCCGATGCCCTACTTGCAGCAAGCGTCTTTCACTTTGGGGTGCATCGCATCGGGGATGTGAAGAAATATCTGACTGCTCATAATTATTCGGTGCGCAATACCCAGAGCGCGTAAGGCAGAATGAGCACATGAGAGCTGAACTTTCCCCAGAAGTACTCGCGCTCTTAAAAGACCCGACAACACTGATTCCTGCAATTGCCCAAGATGTTAATACCCGAGAAGTGCTCATGCTTGCCTATATGAATACCGAAGCACTCGCATTGACTCTTGCAACCGGTAAGGCCACCTACTTTTCCCGAAGTCGCAATGAGATCTGGGTTAAAGGTGAGACATCGGGTCATACCCAGATGGTGCACTCGGTCGCACTTGATTGTGATGGCGA
Organism: uncultured Actinomycetes bacterium; assembly: GCA_903920065.1. Classification (GTDB taxonomy): domain Bacteria; phylum Actinomycetota; class Actinomycetes; order Nanopelagicales; family Nanopelagicaceae; genus Planktophila. The sequence goes on along the minus strand of CAIXKQ010000124.1, from coordinate 2,025 downwards.
TGCACTTCTGATTACCGTCGACCAAGTGGGGGCCGCCTGTCACACCGGTGACCAGACTTGCTTTCACCAAAGCCTTGGTGATTTCTCATGAAAATTGAAGAATTTCGCAAGCACGCACAATCTCACAATGTCATTCCGGTTTATCGAAAACTTCTTGCTGATGGCGAAACGCCACTTAATATCTATAAGAAGTTAGCTCAAAATAAGCCCGGGACCTTTCTGCTGGAGTCGGCTGAACACGGGGGAGTCTGGTCGCGATATTCATTTATTGGTGTGAAAAGTCAGACCACGCTGACCGAAAAAGATGGACAAGCGCTCTGGATTGGAAAACCTCCGGTAGGAGTCCCGACGGGAGTTGATCCACTGACTGCGCTACGTCAAAGTGTTGCGCATTTAAAGTCACCAAAAATTGAGGGCCTACCAACACTGACCGGTGGACTCGTTGGTTATATGGGCTATGACGCGGTTCGAAGATTAGAGAAGTTGCCGACAAGTTCTGCGCGCGATATTGAACTCCCTGAAATCTCCTTCATGCTTACCAGTGATCTAGTTGTGATGGATCACTCAGATGGCACCATCATCTTGATTGCAAATGCAATCAATTGGGACGGATCAAGTGAGCGCGTCGATGATTCATATCTTGATGCAGTATCTCGCTTAGACCGGATGCAAAAGGAGCTACTCGGTCCCATTGCCGGAGATGTGTCGCCTCTTCCCTCCTTTGATAAACCTATCTTTGATCGCAATATGAGCGAGCAGGATTTCAAGAGCAAGGTCGAGATTGCGAAGGAAGAAATACGTGCTGGTGAAGCTTTCCAAATAGTTCTTTCGCAGCGATTTTCTATGCCAACTTCAGCTGATGCCTTAGATATCTATCGCATGTTGCGCCTTAATAACCCTAGCCCATATATGTATCTTTTTAGATTTGAAGATGGATACGACGTAGTTGGTTCAAGTCCGGAAGCACTGGTGAAAGTGACCGGTAAGCAAGTGATGGTTCACCCCATTGCGGGAACTCGCAAACGCTCTGACTCCATTGAAGAAGATGTGCGTTTAGGTGAAGAGTTACTGGCAGATCCCAAGGAGCGGGCAGAACATTTGATGTTGGTAGATCTGGGACGTAATGATTTAGGTCGCATCTGTGCACCTGGTTCAGTTGAAGTCATTGACTTCATGCATATCGAGCGGTATTCCCATGTGATGCATATTGTTTCTACCGTTGTGGGCGAACTTGCAAGTGATAAGTCACCGATTGACGCACTCTTCTCCGTCTTTCCGGCCGGAACACTTTCCGGAGCTCCAAAGCCGCGAGCGATGGAGATTATTGAATCCCTTGAGCCCACACGTCGCGCGCTCTATGGTGGAGCAATCGGATACTTTGATTTCACCGGCAATATTGACACCTGTATCGCCATTCGAACAGCGCTGGTGCATAACGGGATCGCATATGTGCAAGCAGGAGCCGGCATCGTTGCTGACTCTGATCCCACTGCCGAAAATGATGAGACTCTTAATAAGGCAGCGGCAGTTTTGGGTGCTATCGCGGCTGCCAATGAGATGAAGCGGTAAGAATGGTGAAAATTCTTATCTCACTTATCTGTGTGGCCACACTTGCAGTACTTCTCAGTCGCAGACTTCGTCTATCAAATAGGTATGAGCGAACTCCACGCACGCTTACGCAATGGGGCTCACTTGATAAGGGCATTGATCCCACAGAGGAAGATAAATGAGCGTTCTCGACTCCATTATTGAAGGAGTCCGTGAAGATCTTGCAGCACGTCGACTGCCGCTATCGCAGATACATGAAGCGATGGAGAATGCTGTGCCACCACTAGATGCTTACGCATTTCTCTCACAATCAGAGATGAACGTAATTGCCGAAGTAAAGCGATCCTCACCAAGTAAGGGCGCACTTGCACCTATTACAGATCCAGCTGCGTTAGCTGAGCAATATCAAGAAGCGGGCGCGGCTGCGGTTAGCGTTCTTACAGAGCGTCGTCGCTTTGCCGGCTCACTGGAAGATCT
>CAIXKQ010000123.1 GCA_903920065.1 uncultured Actinomycetes bacterium | reverse complement strand
CTCAGGAATGAAAAATTAATCCTCAGTCTCGAGTCATTCACTGGTAAAGTTCCTTGAATTATGGCTGGTTCACACAACCTCTCTCCCAAGCGTTCAACAGTGGCAGCACTCCTCTATATCGAGGCAAGTCTCGTACTTGCCCTAGGTGTGTGGCTAGTTGTGCTTGGATTTACTCACGAGAAGAAAGAGCTACCGCCACTTATTGGAGTGGTTGTCTTTGCAGTTCTTGGGGCTATTGGACTCTTTGCATCTGCTCGCGGATATGTAAACGCAAAGAGTTTCGGAAGATCTCCCACAATCTTGGCCAACTTAATTGCAGTGGGAGTGGCCTACTACCAAATACAAGGACATTTCTATATCGGTGCCGTGGTTATTCTGGCACTTGCACTTCCAACGCTTTACTTCGCTTTTATGATTGCCAAAGAAGAAGGTTAAGAGCTAATTACCAAGGAACTATCTGGTTATCTTCCCAAAGCACTCCTGTGACTTTCTCGGCATCTGTCGCACCAGCTGAATCAAATGCTCTTGTCGCTAACCACACTGCAGTAGCAGCACCTTCCTCTGCCGAACGTGGCGCATCCGCACCACCCATATCTGTGCGTGAGTGATTTGGACAGATTGCATCAACAAGAAATCCGCGAGCGCCGAGTCCAGTCTCATGTGCAAGGTTTCGTACCAAAGCGTTCACGCCAGCTTTACTGATTCGATACGGTGCAAGCCCTCCAGCATTTCCAGGACCAGACATACGACCTAAACAAGCAGAAAAGATAATGACGCGGCCGTTTCGGGCATCTGCCATGGCCGGAGCTATTCCATTGACAAGTTGAAAGACAGAGTCAAGATTAATTGCCATCACTCTGCGCCACTCAGAATCGTTTGTCTTAAGAGTCTTTGACATTTTCTCACTCATCACTCCGTGAGCAAGAATGAGAAGTTGCGGAGTAGGAAGAGATTGATTGATTGAATCAATGAGTTCGCGCACTAGATGTGGCTGCTCCAAATCGCAGGTAAATGTTGAGATGTTGATCTGGCTGCCATCTGAAGCTGCGCGGATTGATTGCGCCGCCGATGTTAATCGCTCTGAATCTTTGGCAATTAGCGCCAGATCAAAACCTCGAAGCGCCAGAGCTTTGGCGCTCTCAAAACCCAAGCCACGGCTGCCACCGGTGATGATGGCTAGGGGGCGAGTTTCTGTTGCGTGCATGGGGCAACTGTCTCAAAAAATGGATAACGCCGCCTCTCGGGAGCGCGGGGCAAACTGTGCTCAATCTCGCGCTGGTTGTGCGGGATTTGCCATTTATTTGCGGCACCTTGAGCCGATAGTCTTAGCCACGTTCAGTTACAGGATTTATATCTAGTTTGTATGTAATAGATATGTACGCAAGGACGCAAGGGAGCGCTCAGTGTCGCAATCAGGACAAGACTTTGGAGCAAATGATTGGCTCGTTGAAGAAATGTTCGAGCGATACCAAGCCGATCCATCGTCTGTGCCAAGTGAGTGGATTGCACACTTTCAGAATAATCCGCAGATAGCTGACAAACCAAAGGCCGGAACACCGCCAACACCAAAGCCAGTTACTCCCCCAAATATTTCTGTTCAAGGTTCATCGCAACCAACTCCGGCTGCACCAGTAGTGCCGGTTGCACCTCCAGCTGTCGCACAGCCAACTCCCGTGGTTTCGGCGCCTGCAACACAACCAATCGTTCGCACTCTTTCGACGACTCCCGCAACACCAGCAGATCCGATTGCTAAACCAATTCCAACTTTAGTAACACCGAGTGCTTCAACTCTCGAACCAATTCGCGGTGTATCCGCTCGTGTTGTCCAGAGCATGGAAGCATCGCTAACCGTTCCAACAGCAACTTCTGTTCGCGCAATACCTGCAAAGCTCATGATTGATAATCGAATTGTCATTAACAATCACTTAAAGCGTGGCCGTGGTGGAAAAGTTTCATTTACTCACATCATTGCCTACGCGATGATTAAAGCACTGCGTGCGATGCCAGAGATGAATGCTTTCTACGGTGAACTCGAAGGAAAGCCAGCACTTGGAAAACCAGAACATATCAACTTGGGAATCGCTATTGATTTAGCAAAGCCCGATGGAACACGTCAATTACTAGTTCCATCAATTAAGGGTTGCGAAGAACTCGAATTTGGTCAGTTCTGGTCGGCCTATGAAGCAATTGTGAAGAAGGCTCGCGCCGGAACTCTCACCGTTGAAGATTATGCCGGAACAACTCTTTCGCTGACTAACCCAGGAACCATTGGAACTGTTCACTCTGTTCCACGTTTAGTGCAGGGACAAGGACTGATCCTTGGCGTGGGAGCGATGGATTACCCAGCAGAGTTCCAGGGGTCAAGTGCGGAAACACTTGCACGTCTTGCCATAAGCAAGGTGATAACACTGACAAGTACTTATGATCACCGCGTTATTCAAGGTGCACAATCTGGTGATTTCTTGCGCCGTATCAACGAATATCTTCTTGGCGCAGATGAATTCTATGACGAAATCTTTACCGCACTTCGTATTCCCTATGAGCCAATTCGATGGGCAGCAGATTTTGCTGTAACCAAAGATGAAGAGATTGATAAGACAGCGCGCGTTCAGCAGCTGATCCATGCTTATCGCACATGGGGACATCTCATGGCCGATATTGATCCGCTTGTTTATATCCAGCGAAATCATCCGGACCTTGATGTGCGCACACATGGACTCACACTCTGGGATCTTGATCGTGAATTTGCAACAGGTGGATTTGGCGGAAAGAAGTTCCTGCCGCTACGTAAGATTCTTGGAATTCTCCGCGATGCTTACTGTCGCTCAATCGGACTTGAGTACATGCACATTTCAAACCCTGCAGAGCGTCAGTGGTTCCAGCAACATGTAGAAGGTGTTTCTGAAGTTCCAGATCGCGTAGAGCAACTTCGCATATTACGTAAACTCAATAGCGCTGAAGCATTTGAATCTTTCTTACAGACAAAGTTCGTTGGGCAAAAGCGCTTTTCACTTGAAGGTGGAGAATCTGTAATTCCACTGACAGATGCGATTGTTTCTGCAGCGGCAGAACGCGGGCTCGATGAAGTATGTATCGGCATGCCACACCGTGGACGCCTTAATATGCTGGCAAATATTGCCGGTAAGTCTGTCGGTCAGATTTTCCAGGAATTCCAAGGGCACTATGCCGAGAACCAGGTACATGGTTCGGGCGATGTGAAGTACCACCTAGGCACTGAAGGAATCTTCACAACAGAATCTGGTGCAAAGACCAAGATTTATTTAGCTGCAAACCCATCACACCTGGAAGCGGTTAACCCAGTACTCGAGGGAATTGTTCGCGCTAAGCAAGATCGCCTGAATACAAAGGGCACTTATACAGTCTTGCCAATCCTGCTCCATGGTGATGCATCATTTGCTGGCCAAGGTATCAATGCTGAAACACTTCAGCTATCGCAACTTCCGGGCTATCGCACCGGTGGAACTATTCATATCGTCGTTAATAACCAAGTTGGATTTACTACCTCACCTCATGCTTCACGCACATCTCGTTATTCAACAGATGTCGCTAAGTTAATCGAAGCACCGGTTCTTCACGTTAATGGTGATGATCCCGAGGCTTGCGTACGTGTTGCACATCTAGCATTTGAATATCGCCAAGCATTTAATAAAGATATTGTCATTGACATGGTCTGTTACCGCAGACGTGGTCACAACGAAGGTGACGAACCAAGCTTCACACAGCCGTTGATGTACAAACTCATCGATGCCAAGCGCACCACACGTACATTATATACCGAAGCTCTCGTGGGCCGCGGAGATATCACTCCAGAAGAGGCAGATGAAATTGCTCGCGATTACCAGGTCCAACTCGAAGAGGTCTTTGCATCCGTTGCAAACTATGAAGAACATAGCGATCCAAACTTCGTAGTTCCTATCGTTCCCAATGCAGAAGATGTGCCAACCTTTATCTCTGAGCAGCTAGTCCGCGAAATTGCTGCAACCCAAACTGCAATTCCAGAAGGATTCCATATTCATCCAAAACTGCTGCCACAGCTACAAAAGCGGGCAGAGTCCATCAACGACGGGACAATCGACTGGTCTACCGGTGAAATGCTCGCCTTCGGTTCACTTCTTAAAGAAGGTCGTCCAGTTCGGTTAGCGGGACAAGATTCACGTCGCGGAACTTTCTCAAATCGTCATGCTGTCATTATTGATAAAGAAAATGGCAGTGAGTGGACTCCACTACGTTCGCTGATTTCAGATGCTAATCAATTCTTCGTCGTTGATTCCTTGCTCAGTGAATATGCAGCGATGGGATTTGAATACGGATACTCCGTTGTTCGCGAAGATGCACTTGTCTTATGGGAAGGTCAGTTTGGAGACTTCGCAAATGGTGCACAGACAATCATCGATGAATTCATCTCATCAGCACTTCAAAAGTGGGGAGAGCGTTCATCTGTAGTGCTCTTACTTCCGCACGGCTATGAGGGCCAAGGACCAGATCACTCATCAGCTCGTATCGAGCGATTCCTGGCACTGTGTGCCGAGAAGAATATGACTGTGGCACAACCATCGACTCCCGCCTCTTACTTCCACCTCTTGCGTTTTCACGCAGCGAATCCAAAGCGTCGTCCAATGGTTGTCTTCACACCAAAGTCGATGTTGCGTCTGAAGGCAGCTGCCTCATCTATCGGTGATTTCACATCGGGAACTTTCCTGCCGGTCATCGGCGATCCAACCGTTAATAATGCTTCTCGTGTAATTTTCTGTTCCGGAAAGATTTATCACGACCTCGTTGCAGAGCGCAATCGCTTAAATGACAGCAGCACTGCAATAGTTCGAGTTGAGCGTCTATATCCATTCCCCGTTGCACAGATGGAAGTTGAAGCAAAGAAGCATCCAAATGCGAACTTGCTCTGGGTGCAAGATGAGCCTGCCAACCAAGGTGCCTGGCCACATGTTGCCTTAAGCACCACTGAATCAATTGGCGGAACTGGTGTTGATTCACGAGTATTGCGTCGCATCTCTCGTCGCGCAGCAGCTTCTCCTGCAACCGGAAGTCATCACTTGCACGAGGATGAAGCAAAGGCGCTATTAGATGAGGCATTTACACGATGACTTACTCGGTTGATTTAACGGGTCAAGAATTTGTTATGTTCAGTACTGATTGGTGCGGGTATTGCAAGAGACTTAAGAGCCAACTTGGTGAGGTAGGCATTACTTTTCGCGAAATTAATGTCGAGCAAGAGCCAGACTCAGCCGATTTTGTGGAGCAAGTTAACGGTGGCAATCGAGTTGTTCCTACCTTGCTCTTCTCTGATGGAACTTCGCTAACAAATCCATCAGTAATCGCGGTTAAAGAGAAGCTGGCTTCACTTTCTTAACTCTAAATTCGACTCGTGCCTTTACGTAATGTATCGGTAGCCATCCCCATGTGCGTGAATCTGTACCTTCTGGGTTATCACTAAGAACATAGATCATCGGAAGTTCGCACTCCGGCTCTCGCACATCTGCAATACGTTTCACATAATAAATACCGGGTTGTTCTTCTCTCTCAATAACTACGACATCTGCCACAGCGATTGTGCTCAGCAGGCGAAGGCGATGCAGTAGCTTTCTAAGATGATTGTGGGCCAGTGAGTAATCTGCCCACCGCGCCATCAGCCAGTCACCGTCGTTAAAAGTCGGGGCCATCGAGTTTCCCTCAACCCGAACGCTCGCATACTTAGCCATAGCGGTCATCTTAGGATGCACCGACTTAAGCAATGGAGTACCCTGCCGCACATGAGAAACTTTCTTACACCTAAGGTCACTGTTCACGCACACTGCGATCTTCCATGCGGCGTTTACGATCCAGCACAAGCAAAGATTGAGGCACTCTCAGTAAAAGCTTGCATGGAGAAGTACGCAGCAAATACAGATGCAGATTTCCGTTCACGTTCTGTTGCAATTAAAGAAGAACGTTCACACCAAGTTAAAGAGCACCTCTGGGTTCTCTGGACTGATTACTTCAAGGCTCCTCATTTCGAGGCTTACCCACAGTTGCACTCACTCTTTAATGATGCAACAAAGCTTGCAGGTGCTGCCGGAACTAAGGGAACTCAGGATGTAAAGGTTGCAGATCAACTCATTGCAAAGATTGATGAGATTGCTGAGATCTTCTGGGCAACTAAGAAGGCCTAAACGCTGACTTAAATTTCACTCATTAATAAGTGATTGAGCGGCAGTTCGAGCGAGGAAAGATAATCGCTCAACTGTCGCTCTTTTTATTTGTGCCTGAGCTAAATGTCGCTCGCCATCATAAACATCGCAGGTAAAGGTGAGTTGGCGGCCATCAATATCAATGAGCCGTGAATTAGCGCGGATCTCAGCGCCGGCAGTTGCAGAGCCAACTATTTCAAGAGCTGAATGCGTAAGAAAAGTTGTTTCACCGGAATCAAGATATTCCGACAGTGATGCCACACATGCATTTTCCATCAGAGTTAAGTAATGCGATGGCGCAACAACTGGAAGATCAGAGACGCCCATGGTTACGCAGGTATCTCCGGGGCGAACTGTCATCACAGAGAAGCCAACCGCTCCCAGGACTTCATCCGCCGATTTCATGCTTCGAAGGCTAGTCCTCGTCGTCGATGAAGTGTTGGATGTGCGTCTGTTCAATTTGAATCTCGCGGTGTTCGACATTTCCGAATTCATCGACCTCTATAGAAATTTCAGTCATGCTGAACTGGGTGACTACCTCTGTAGCACCCGCATAGTTACCCATCTGCTCGCGAATTTGGCGATGGATATTCTGGCGAAGTTCCTCTGGGGCTTGCTCATTACACGAACGCTTCAATACATCGGCAAGCATTTGGTGCATGAGACGTTCATGTTCAATTTCAGCTGTGCATGGAGCGCAGTGAGTTAAGTGGGAGTTAATTTGCGCCGCTTGCGGCACGGTCTCTAATTCATCTTCAATGATGAAAATTACGGAAGAGAGAACTTCACTACATTGGATTTCGATGAAACTCATTTGTTGACCCCCTTCTTACTAGAAGGCTTATCTGAAGACTCTGTTGAATAGCCAAGTTCCTTGGCATAGTCGGTAAGTTTTTCACGTAACTGTTTGCGACCTCTGTGCAAACGTGACATGACTGTGCCTGCTGGTGCTCCTACTATTTCGGCAATTTCTTTATAGGAAAAACCTTCTACATCGGCTAAATAGACAACCATGCGAAACTCTTCCGGAATCTCTTGAAGCGCACGTTTGATATCGCTATCAGGTAAAGATTCAAGGGCAACAGTTTCAGCAGATTTTCCTTGATCACTTGTATGACTTTGGGCTTTAGCCACTTGCCAATCTTCAAGTTCATTATCGGCAATGAGAGGTTGGCGTTGTCCTTTGCGATAGGAGTTGATAAATGTAGTTGTCAGTACTCGATAGAGCCAGGCACGGAGATTGGTACCTTCTTCAAATTGATGAAAAGAGGTGAAAGCCTTGAGGTATGTGTCTTGCACTAAATCGCGCGCATCTTCTGGATTTTTTGTATAACGAAGTGCTGCTGCATAGAGCTGATTTGTGAACACCAAAGCATCGCGCTCGAACCGAGTAGTGCGATCGGCGGCGCTTTCTAGAACTAAATCCTTCGATGTCATTGATGCAAGGTTATATTAGAAAAGGGTTTCGGGCTCGCCAAGCTCTATGGGAATAATCAATTCCGCTCCGTTGTTAGCAACCAGGTTTACGCGAGCGGAAACAGGTTGTGCAATCAGCCCCGCATCCGGCTCGTCTACCTCCATCAACTTAAGCAGCCGGTTGATATCTCGCGCCTCTGTATCAAGCCAACCTTGCCAGCGATCTCGCGGCATGAATACCGGCATCCGGCTATGAATAGTTGCCAACTCTCCCACTGCTTCACGGGTAATAATCGCAGCGCTCTGAATCACAACACCTTTCTCACTCTGCCAAGAACTCCAAATTCCTGCGATAGAAAGTTGTTCACCGTTTGTATGTGAAATATAGAAAGGCTGTTTCGGTGAATATTTGCCGAGTGAGGTTGCCCATTCGTAGTAACCACTTGCAGGAATAAGACACCGTGAAGTTCTAAATGCATGTCTAAATGTTGGCTTCTCGTGGATTGATTCACTCCGTGCATTAATTGCATGTGATTGAGAAGCACGCGCATCAGCTAAATTCTTCTGCCACGGGGCGATGATTCCCCAAGTTGCAGAATCAAGGATTCGTGAATCGGATTCACTTCGCACTATGTAAATCTCATTCGTAGGCGCAATATTCCAATTCAATGGCAAAGATTGATCGAGTGTGGAGCCTGCTAAATCAAAGCTCTCGACTAACTCTTCTGCGCCCAGTGATTGCGCATATCTTCCACACATACTGATAATTCTAACTTTGTTACAGGTTTTCTCCGTCTCCTCGCGCCCTATGCACGCGTTAGACTCAGCATATGTACGAACTCTGGCCCGCACCTTTTCGCGGACGAAAGCCGATTTCATCTCAGGTAACCATCCCTGGATCAAAGTCGGTAACTAATCGCGCGCTGATTCTTGCTGCCCAGGCAACTTCGCCCTCAATTATTCGCAAGCCACTCATCTCACGTGATTCAGAGTTGATGTCTGCAGGTCTTGTTTCACTCGGTGTCGGTATTCACGATGAAGGTAACAATCAGAGCTGGCGAGTGACACCAGCACCTCTGGCAGGCCCAGCACTTATTGATGTGGGAAATGCCGGAACAGTGATGCGATTCTTACCGCCGCTTGCCGCACTTGCACAAGGTGAAATCACTTTCGATGGAGATCCACGTTCGTATGAGAGACCTATCGGACCAGTTATCAAAGCTTTAGAAGAACTTGGAATTGAAATAGAACATCAAGGTCGATACTCCCTACCGATGGTGATTAAAGGAACTGGCGTCATTCCTGGCGGAAAATTAACTATCGATGCAAGTAAGTCGAGCCAGTTTTTGTCAGCGCTCTTACTTGTAGGATCAAGTATGGCCAATGGAATCACCGTTACTCACAATGGAAGTGCACTTCCCTCAATGCCACATATTGATATGACGGTGCAGATGCTCCGTGATTTTGGTGCCGAAGTTGAAGTTGATAAAGCAGGCCAGAGCTGGAGCGTAAAGGCAGGGACTCTTAACGGACAAGATTTAGTCATTGAACCAGATCTTTCTAACGCAGCACCATTCTTATCTATTGCGATGGTTTGCGGAGGCAGTATCACAATTGCAGATTGGCCCAAGGTAACTACGCAGCCCGGAGATTACTTACGCGAGATATTTACAAAGATGGGTGCACGGGTTGAATTAGACGCTAGTGGATTAAGTCTGACTGGCGGTGATTCAATTCATGGAATCGATATAGATCTCCATGATGTTGGTGAACTCACTCCGTCTATTGCCGCCCTTGCCGCCCTTGCAGATTCACCTTCTCATCTGCGCGGTATCGGACACCTTCGTCTGCATGAAACCGATCGTTTGGCAGCACTTACCCGAGAAATTAACGCACTCGGCGGAAACGTTGTCGAAGAAGAGACTGCACTACACATCACACCGGCCCCACTTCATGGTGGAACATTTCACACCTATGAAGATCATCGATTAGCAACGGCTGGCGCTGTCATTGGCCTTGTTACGCCGGATGTCCTGATTGAAAATGTCGCCACAACACGTAAGACGCTGCCCGATTTCCCAGGGCTCTGGAAGAGTTTGGTTCTATGAGTCCTCGCGAATACGACGAATCCGATGCTCGCATTCGGCCATCTCGCACTACTCGCAGGCGTACAAAAGATCGACCTTCTCATTCAGATTCAATCACAGCATTTGTCACCACAGTTGATCGTGGTCGCACCACCTGTGTGACTGATGAAGGTGTGATCATCACGGCCATGAAAGCTCGTGAGCTTGGACCTAAATCAGTTGTAGTGGGCGATCTCGTTGAAATCGTTGGAGATGTCACTGGTAGTGAAGGCTCACTTGCTCGCATAGTTGTTGTTAATGAGCGCACAAATTCTCTGAGCAGAACTGTCGATGATGTCGCACGTGTTGAGCGCACGATTGTCGCAAATATCGATCAGTTGCTGATTGTGGTTGCATCAGCCAATCCAGAACCGCGCCGCGGGCTCATCGATAGATTCCTTGTTAGCGCTTTCCACGAATCTATCAAGCCCATTATTATTGTGACAAAAGTTGATGTGTCACCAGTTCCTGAATTCATTCAAGAGTACAAGGCGCTGGGCGTTGACATTATTACAACATCTTCAAAGACCGAGTCTCGCAGGCAAGACATTGCAGCTATTCTGGATATTCTCGATGACAAGATTTCTGTTCTTGTTGGACATTCCGGTGTTGGAAAATCCACACTCATCAATGACTTGGTTCCCAACTCAGATCGAATGACTGGTGATGTTAACGATGTCACTGGGCGCGGCCGCCACACCTCATCAAGTGCGATTGCACTACCTCTTGAAAATGGCGGCTGGATTATTGATACTCCTGGTATTCGCGCCTTTGGGCTATCTCACCTGAATAAAGATCGCATCATCGAATCCTTCCCAGATATTTATCAAGTCACGCAAACCTGCATGCCTAACTGCTCTCACCATGAAATTTCCTGTTCGCTTAATCCTTGGATTGAATCTGACCCTGCCTTACAGGTGGAGCGGTTAAGGAGAGTTACCAGTCTTCGCTCGTTGCTTGAAGTCAAGCTCGCCGAGGACGAGGGTTAGACTGGGCATATGAGCACTCATTACGGTGATGATTTAGCACTTGCACACCGTTTAGCAGATGCTGCAGATGCCATCACACTGGCTAGATATCAAGCACTTGATTTAACAATTACAACCAAGCCGGATAACACTCCGGTCACCGATGCCGATAAATCTGCAGAATCTGCAATTCGCGCGATACTCGATTCAAATCGTCCGGAGGATGGAATTGTCGGTGAAGAATTCGGAACCCAAGGGCTAGAAAGAGATCGTTACTGGGTTATTGATCCCATCGATGGCACAAAGAATTTCATGCGTGGTGTGCCCACGTGGGCAACGCTCATCGCATTGATGGAAAAACAAGACGATGGTAGTGAAGTCGTCGTAGCAGGAGTAGTCAGTGCACCCGCACTCTTTCGCCGTTGGTATGCAACTCTCGGCGATGGGGCCTTCGTCATTGTTAATGGCCAAAAACCAAAAAAAATCTCGGTTTCAAAGGTTGCAAAGATTGAAGATGCCTCTATTTCCTACTCAGACTTAATTGGGTGGGGAAATCGATTAGAGAATTTCCAACACTTATTACAAAGTGCTTGGCGCACCAGAGCACATGGTGATTTCTGGTCACATATGTTGGTGGCAGAAGGTGCCGTAGATATTGCTGCTGAGCCATCACTTGCCCTATGGGATATGGCAGCACTCGACATTATTGTTCGTGAGGCTGGCGGACGCTTCACCAACCTCGATGGCAAAAATGGATCTCACGGTGGTAATGGGCTTTCCACAAATTCAGCCCTACACGACTATGCAGTTCAATCTCTACGCCTGAAGAACGCATAAGGTAGTAGCAAGATGAGCCAGAAAATGCCGAATGAAGTTAGCGGGCTCCAGAAGAGTGCTCTGGTAGCGCAAACTTTCGCTATCAGTGGGATGACGTGTTCTTCATGTGTCAACACCATTGAGAGCAAACTCAATGAGCTGCCTGGAGTATCTGCCTCCGTTAATTTCGCTTCAGAGACAGTGCACGTTCTTGGACCATCTGATTTATCACCGGATGAAATCATAAGAGAAGTGAAATCTGCTGGATATTCGGCAACCGTACTCACAGATAACTCTGACCCTGCTTTACATCGCAAAGGCGCCGCCCGAGCTCTCTTCTTCGCAACAGTATTTGCAATTCCTGCGGTAGCAATTTCGATGGTAATGAGCTGGCACCAACCGATCAATGACTGGCTCATTTCACTCTTTGAAAATTATGGCATCGCGCAACCACCACACGCCGATCATCTCTTCGCATCTTGGTTAGTTCTTGCCATTACTACCCCACTCATACTCTTCGTTGCCTGGCCTATTCATAGAGCAGCGATACGCAACATCATTCATCCCACGATGGATACTTTGATTTCTCTGGGATCAATGAGTGCATATGTGTGGTCAATCTATGCAACGTATATGAACGAGGGCGATGTCTATACCGAAGTTGCTGCAGGCGTTCTCTTCTTTGTCATTCTCGGGCGTTATCTTGAATCACGCGCTAAGCGCAACGCCAGCAGCGCTCTCTCTTCCCTTTTGGCACTCAGTGCTAAAGAAGTTTCTGTTGTGCGAGCTGGAGTTGAAGTTCTCATCCCGATATCTCATCTGGTTATAGGCGATGAGTTTGTGGTGAAGCCAGGCGGGCGTATTGCAACAGATGGAATAATCATTTCAGGACAAAGTTCGGTTGATAATTCACTCATTACCGGCGAATCTGCCCCCGTTGATGTTTCACCAGGATCTCGTGTAATTGGTTCTGCGATGAATAACAACGGACGAATTATTGTTCGCGCTACCCGCATTGGTAGCGATACCGAGTTAGCGCGCATCACCGCGATGGTTGTCACGGCTCAGGGAACCAAAGCGCCTATCCAAAAACTCGCAGATAAGATTGCATCGATTTTCGTTCCAGCTGTTACCGCTCTTTCATTAGCAACATTTGGATATTGGTATTTCATCGCAGACAAATCCATCTCGTTCTCAATTTCTACGGCAATCACGGTCCTAGTAATCGCTTGCCCATGCGCACTCGGATTAGCCACTCCCGTTGCCCTCTTGGTGGCTTCGGGGCGCGGAGCGCTGCGAGGCATCGTTATTCGCAACCCGCAAGCACTGGAGATTTCTCAAAGCATTGATGTGGCAGTGCTAGATAAGACAGGAACTCTCACAGATGGCTCCATGCATATTCGCGAGGTAGTTATTCCGGTATCGGCGCAGAAAGTTCTGGGAAGTGAGTTTGCGGGCTTATTAACTGAAGGCAACATTCTCTCAACTGCCTTAACCCTAGAAAGCCAGAGCGAACATCCGACTGCGCAAGCAATCACCGCTTACGCACTTGCACATCATGCAACGCAGTTACCCGTTACCGAATTTACCCAAACACCTGGAGCCGGTGTTGCTGCTCGCGTTAATGTTGGTCCGAAGTCACCAGTTGTACTGATTGGTTCGCCAGCTTCAATTGCACATAGCTGTGTTGCATTTGATAGCCAGATTTCTGAGGCAATATCGCGTGCAGAAGGTAATTCTCAGGCAGTCTCAGTACTTGCATGGGATGGCGTTGCACTTGCCGTCTTTGCATCAGGAGATCAGATAAAGAGCGATTCGGCCACAACTATTGCAGCACTTGAATCGCGCGGAATTACAACCTGGTTACTCACAGG
>CAIXKQ010000122.1 GCA_903920065.1 uncultured Actinomycetes bacterium | reverse complement strand
GCCTCATTGCTTTCGGTGCTTACTTTGCCGGTCCCACATTGATGGGCGGAATTGCCGAAGTGGCATCACTTCCTATCGCTTTTATCTTTCCGGTCGCGCTATTTTTTGTCGTCGCGATGCAAGCTAAATACATCAAAGTGCGCGAGATTAATTAGATCCAAGTTTGTATCACGGTGAAGGTTGCCAGGGCAAAGAGCAGGTAGGCAAAGGATGCGCGCAGGACTTTAGGGTCGGTGCGATGGGCCTGCGATGATGCAATTTGTGCAACCACAATTGCGGCAGCTCCAATAAAGATGGGGATATGCCACTGCACATCGCCCCACTGATCTGGGCGGCCCAAGAAGGCAGTGAGTGAGTTGATGCAGATAATAAAAAGTGCGGTTCCGGCAGCGACTACTTGCGGTGTTCCAAAGAAGAGCACCAGCACTGGTAGCGCTATGAATCCGCCGCCTATTCCGAAGAGACCGGTAATGGAGCCAATAACCAGCGACATGACTATGAGCACTGGTATGGGCATGCGCTTTTGTTCTTCAAGTTTTGGTGGGCGCAACATAGAAGCACCGGCAACTACCAGCACAACAGCTAATCCAGAAGTAATAAATGCATCAGGTAATTTATCTGCAATCGATGAGAAGCCGAGGTTGGTAACGAGCCCGAACGCCCAGATTACTAAGGCATCGCGGTAGAGCACCTGCTTCTTGCGTGCTTTCGGAATGACACCAGAGGCTGCTGCCAGAAAGACAACGGCGATAGCGGCCGTGGTTGCTTCATTCGGGTCAAAACCAAAGCCGTAGATGAGGATTGGCACAGAGAGCATTGCTCCACCTGCGCCCACGAAGCCAAGTACTGCGCCAATAAATGATCCAGCAATCAGGGCTCCGAGGATTTCCATAGCCGCATCTTTCCATGAGAATGCGAAAGCCCCCACGATTTCTCGCAGGGGCTTTCGTGAATTACTGGCTAATTAGAAGTTGAAGAATGCAAGATTTCCGACGCTTGGTCCCAAATCTGTCACTGTTCCCCATGCGATGAGAGCGAAGAGGATAAGTGAAGCTCCGGCAAGTGCGATGTCCTTGTTAAAGGCGATCATTTCGTTCTGCTTCGCTGTTGGATCAGTCTCTTTCCAGAAGTTATGGAATATTACTGCGGCCAGGATGAGCGTGATTGCGAGCAAGAGAGCGCCAAGGTCTACCCAGAATCCGGCTGCGATGTAGATGCCGCCGAGAAGGAAGAAGAGACCAGAAATCATTACTCCGAGCTTTGCAGCCGGTAGCTTCTTGTACTGGGCATAACCTGTCATTGCTTCAAGCTTTGCAAAGTGAGCGATACCTGATGTCACAAAAATAAATGCGAAGAGGATTCGCCCGATTACTAGAACTGCGTTCAATTGATTCTCCTAAAAGTGGGGGTGGGTCTTGCTGCTAAGAGTAGTTGAAATTTCAACTATATTTCGCCGCGCCACGCATGATCAGGCTGCCTAGTTGAGCGTGAATCAAGGGGGAGTTGCCCTTGTCAGAGCTCTGGACTACTTTTCGAACATCTGTTCGAATATCCACAGGCAGCAGGGGAAGTAGTAAAAGATGGCAGCAGAAGTAGTAAGGCCGCACGAGGTCCTATCCGATGGTGGGCTCACACCCATTGAATTCACCTTTAAAGGTAAGCGTTTTCGTATCCATGCAGTTTTATCTAGATGGTGTGAAGCAGGCGGATGGTGGAATCGCATTAGCGATGGAAAGTTTCGCCCCGATGATCAAGCGCGTGCGCTCTGGACGGTTGAGGCGGCGCCCATTGGCGCACTGACAACCTTCCAACTCGAACGCGATGAGACAAGTGGCCAATGGATTATTAGAGCTATCTAAGATGAGTTTTATCCACCTACGTACAGCAAGTGCCTACTCACTTAAATATGGAACAACGCAACCACGCGATCTTGTTGCACGTGCATCTGAATTTGAGATGCCGGCACTTGCACTCACAGATCGCGATGGGCTAGCTGGGGCAATCCGTTTTACCAAAGCATGTGTATCTCATGGCATCGCACCGATTATCGGAATCAACCTACCGATTTATATCGGTGATACATCGGGTGTATTGCCCCGCATCACAATCTTGGCACATGGTGATGGGGGATGGTCCAGTTTGGTGCGCTTAATGACAGGTATACATATGAATACCGATAGTCGAAAGCCGGTACTTACCCGTGAACTTCTTGAAAAATTTAGCCAGTACACATCTAATCTGCATCTACTACATGGCCCCGAATCTCCGGTGTCACAGGCAATTGCCACTCACCGCTTTGATGCAGCCCTGGATATCTTTAATCAGACTCGCGATTTCTTTGCAGACCATGCCATCGAATGTGTCTCGCACTTGGTGGCCGGCAACGGCCCGCGCTCTACAGCCCATGCTGCGCGCTCACTTATCTTCGCTCGCGATAACGATATTGATGCAGTCATTACCAACGCTGTTCGTATGCGCAATCAATCTGATGGGCCAGTTGCTGATGTCTTAGATTGCGCTCGCCAGTTGGTGCCACTGCATCCACGTAACGTTGAACGGCGCAATGCTGAAGCCTATTTAAAGAGCAGCGATGAGATGGCTTCCTTGGCTTCTGAAATTGCACAAGCAGCAGGGGAGCGCACACCGCGTTTACTACTTAAAACAACGCGTCAGTGGGCCGAACGCGCAGTCTTATCACCGCATCGCGATATTGGGCTAGGTGCTATTCATCTACCGGAAGCCCATGTTGTGGGCGCTGATTCACCTGCTGCAATGCGCACACTTTTGCGTACTCGCGCTGAAG
>CAIXKQ010000121.1 GCA_903920065.1 uncultured Actinomycetes bacterium | reverse complement strand
CATAAGCGCTTGGTGATGACCTAGGCAAGAGGTGGCAAGACAATGACACCAATGCGAGAGAACCACATCATCTGATTGATGGTCAGGTGGAATGTGGTTGCGATGATGTCGTTACCACCGTTGAGAAGTGTCACGAGGGTAAATGTCAGAGCCATCGCGCCAATAGCGGTGCGTGTTGGTGCATTACGTGGACGATCAAGGAGATGATGCTCGCGCTTATCTCCGGTGGCCCAGCTCTCAATAAATGGATAGAGCGCAAGGGCGGTGAACATGATGCCAGGCAAGATAAGTCCAGGAATTAAAATATTCCAAGAGATGGTGTGACCAAATGCGTGGGTTTCTAATGGGGGAGACATGCGAACCAAACCATCTAGCCAACCCATATACCAATCGGGTTGCGATCCAGCTGAGATTTGTCCGGGCGTATAGGGACCGTATAACCAGATGGGGTTAATCGATGCGACCGCGCCAAGGAATGCGGTAACGCCAAAGACAATGAAGAAGAATCCGCCAGCTTTAGCCATATAGACCGGCATCAGTGGATAGCCAACAACGTTCTTCTCGGTGCGACCTGGACCTGGGAACTGGGTGTGCTTCTGGTACCAAACAAGCATCAAGTGCACGGTGATGAGTGCAAGGAAGATTCCTGGAAGTAAGAGAACGTGCACGGTATAAATACGCGGGATAAATGCTTCTCCAGGGAATGCACCGCCGAAAGCAAAGAATGCGAGGTAGGAACCAATAACAGGTAGCGCTTGGATAATTGCTTCTGCGATACGGATACCAGTACCGGAGAGAAGATCATCAGGAAGTGAGTAACCCAAGAAACCTTCCACGATACCCAGTGTAAGTAGACCCACTCCGATGATCCAGTTAAATTCACGTGGTTTGCGGAAGGCGCCGGTGAAGTAGACGCGAAGTAAGTGCACGACTATTCCCACCATGAAAATTAAAGCGGCCCAGTGGTGAATCTGGCGCATCAGTAACCCGCCACGAACTTCAAATGAAATATCGAGTGTGGAAGCGTAGGCGGCAGACATCTTCAGACCTTCTAGTGGTGCATATGTTCCTTCATAGACAACTTCGCGCTGTGAAGGGTCGAACCAGAAGGTGAGAAATGTTCCAGAGAGAAGAAGGATGACGAAGGAGTAGAGACAGATTTCACCGAGCAAGAAGGACCAGTGGTCGGGGAAGACCTTGGTGAGGTTCTTCTTCATCCACTTTGCGGCTCCGGTGCGATCGTCCACATATCCTGCGACGTTACCGGCGATTCTTTCGCGTGCTGTCATATTGAGCGCTCCCAGAAACTAGGTCCTACGGGTTCATTAAATGGTGCTTGTGCAACGAGATAACCATCGGCATCAACTGTAATTGCTAATTGTGGAAGTGGGCGAGCAGCTGGACCGAAGATTACCTTTGCTGCGCGGGTCACATCGAATGTCGATTGGTGACATGGACAGAGCAGATGTTTTGTCTGCTGCTCATAGAGCGCAACAGCGCAGCCCATGTGAGAACAAATCTTGGAGAAGGCAATAATTCCTTCATGGGTCCAGGAAAGTCGCTCGGCGTCGAGATTGAATTCTTCTGGACGCAGACGAATAAGTAGTACTGCATCTTTACCAATGTTATTAAGAGTGCGTTCTTCCCCCGGCGCTAATTCGGGAAGTGTTTGCGCAACGGCCCCCACTTCAAGATCTTCCGGACGCAACGGGCGATCGCCTGGATCAGTAACAAGGCGAGTCCCTTTCTTCCATGAAGTCTTTGTGAGGTCATCTTTTGGAAGTGGGCCAAGGTCACGAAGAAGTAGTAGCGGAGTAAGTGCGGATAGTCCAAGTGCGGCGCCCAGTGTGCGCTTAATCAGTGGTCTGCGGCCTAAACCGGCAGCAACCGCGCCAGCTTTGACAGTCTTAACAAAATCTTCCCGGTCTTCATCTTCAGATTTAAATTCATGTCGTTGGGCAATTACTTCTTCATCTGGCATCAGCGTTTTGGCCCAATGAATCAAGCCAGCACCAATACAGAAGAGCGCAATAGCCATTCCCATGCCGAGACCTAGCTGGTGGGCATTGGTATTTCCTAAAATTGGAATAAAGAAAAATATGTCCTCATCGACAAAGAGGTATGAATAAACAAGGAGCACAGTTCCGAGTGCGGAGAGAATAAAGAGTGTTGCAACTTGACGCTCTGCGCGAGCAGCAGCCTTAGGGTCGGTATCGGCGCGACGATGAACGTGTGCTGGCAGTCCTGGATCTTTAATGAGCTCTATCTCGTTAGACATCTACTTATCTCGCTTTCATCGCTAACCAAACTGCCACACCAATAAGCAGTCCGATTCCTAGTGTCCACACAAGTAGTCCTTCAGTAACTGGACCAACGCGACCGAGAGCAGCGCCACCTAATTGTGGTTCTGCTTCAGCGGCCTTGATCCACTTGATCATGGAGAGCTTCTCTTCGAGAGTAATTGTCTTATCGCTAAAGACCGGCATTGATTGTGGGCCAGTGACCATTGCTTCATAAATGTGTCGAGGTTCAACACCCATGAGAGTGGGCGCATATTTACCTTGAGTCAGTGCGCCACCTTGCGCTGCAAAGTTGTGGCACATCGCGCAGTTAGTTCTAAAGAGTTCGCCACCTTCGGCAGTAGAACCATCGCGTTCATAGTTCAACATTTCTTCGGTTGGAATTTCTGGTCCTGGGGCAAGGGATGCGACATACATCGCTAGGGCGTAGACCTCTTCGGCGTTATATACCGGGGTTTTGCGCATCGCTTGAGTACTCATATCTGCCATGGGCATGCGACCTGTTGCTACCTGGAAATCTACTGATGCCGCGCCCACTCCAATCAAAGATGGTGCAATTTCGCCACCTTCTGCATTAAGCCCGTGGCACGAAGAACAACCCTTAAGGAAAATCTCACGACCTTCATCAATAGCAGCAGAGCGGGCAGCGATAGTTGTGCCCTGTTCGCCATCGACAGCACTTGCTACCTGGAAGGTTGTTCCGATGGTGAAAAGTGCAAAGATCAGCAGGATCGGAGCTGTCGCGCGGTGTCTGCGTAGTCGAGAAAGACGCTTCACAGTGTTCCTTTCAATTCGTTCTTAATCATTTGATGAGGTAGATAGCTGAGAAGAGAGCAATCCATACAACGTCTACGAAGTGCCAGTAGTAAGAAACCACAATCGCAGTTGTTGCTTGACCTTGCGTGAAACGACGAGCTTTAGCGACGCGAACCATAACGATCAGGAATGCGATGAGACCACCTGTGACGTGTAGTCCGTGGAAGCCAGTTGCGAGATAAAAAACTGAACCATAGGCATTCGATGAAAGAGTGAGTCCTTCTAGAACAAGATGTGCGTACTCATAAATCTGCCCGGCGACGAAGAAGCCACCCATAAGAAATGTCAGAGCGAACCATTCGCGCATTCCCCATTCGGTAAATTTAATAAGTGATCCAATGCGTCTTGCTTGGTAGCGCTCTGCGGCAAATACACCGAACTGGCAGGTGACAGAAGAGAGAACAAGTACCGTGGTGTTAATTGCGGCAAATGGAATATTGAGAATTTCGGTAGATTCAAGCCAGATTGTTGGACCTTGCACAGCGCGCGTAGTGAAATACATGGCAAAGAGTGCGGCAAAGAACATGAGCTCACTTGAAAGCCACACAATCGTTCCGACCGCTACTAAGTTGGGGCGGGTTATCTTGTGGTGCGAGCTCACGCTGGTGCTAGTCATGGGCGCCATTATTCCCGAAAAGGTGCCCACTGACCTATTTAAGCCCCCGTCCGGAGGCCCGATTTGCCCTTCGGAATGGGTGAAAAGGGTCACCAAAAAATGAGAGTCGACATCCGGATTATCCAGAATAGACTTCGCTCATGTCCGAGTCCCACGGTAGTAAAGAGCGTAAATACTCCATCGTTTTGTATTCAGATGACTCATCTGTAAGACAGGCGATTATCGGCGCATTGGGAAATCGGGTTGCACCTGAGATGGCCGAGCATGTGATTCATGAATTTGCCACCGGCTCAGCCCTTCGACTATTTGTCGATGGCAAGAAGCCAGGAACCGATAAGCCAATTGATTTATTCATCCTGGACGCAGAATCAGTACCGGAAGGCGGCCTAGGAATCGCGCGCCAACTCAAAGATGAAGTTTTCAATTGCCCTCCAGTATTGGTCATTACTGGCCGCAAAGCTGATGCGTGGCTTGCTGCGTGGTCCCGGGCAGAGGCCAATGTGCTTCACCCGATTGATCCATTCACACTTGCGGCCACTGTCGCAGATCTACTTCGTACTCGCACAACCGCACTTTCCACGCTTTAGACAAGACGGGAAACGAAGGCGCCATGAGCTCATCACTTGCTGATGGAAGTTTTGCTGCGAATATAGAAATCCTCACCGCTGGCAGAGATTTAGAACCGGCGCAAATTCGGTTTGTGATGCGGGAAATCTTGGATGGAAACGCTGATGTGGAATCGATCAAGAGTTTTCTGCTCGCACTTAAAGCCAAAGGTGAAACCGCTGATGAGGTAGGAGCGCTCGTTGCCGAGATGTATGCACACGCAGCGCCCATCAATATTACAGAGCGCGCAGTTGATACCGTGGGTACCGGCGGAGATGGTGCACACACCATCAACATTTCAACAACTGCAGCAATTATCGCTGCCGCAGCTGGCGCTCGAGTGGTTAAACATGGCAATCGCGCCGTCTCTTCAAAATCTGGTGCCTCTGATTTCCTGGAAGCTCTGGGTGTAGTTCCCGGTCTTGATGGCAAAGGGGTAGAGCGCACGGTGCGCGAACTCGGTATCGGATTTTGCTTTGCGCCGATTTTTCATCCAGCTATGCGATTTGCCGCACCTGCTCGAAAAGAGTTGGGTGTTCCTACCGTCTTTAATATTTTGGGGCCACTTGCCAATCCGGCCAAGCCAAAGGCAGCGGCTGTGGGCGTTGCCAATGAGCGGATGCATTTAGTGATGGCGCAAGTATTGGCTGATAAGGGTTGCGATGGTTTTGTCTTCCGGGGCGATGATGGTCTTGATGAAATCACACTGGCTACGTCGACCACCGTTCTCTCTATTGGAAAAGATGTCATTACAAGTGATCGAATCGATGCACAAGATTTTGGTCTTGCTAATGCACCGCTAGCTGCCATTGTTGGGGGAGACCCATCTGAGAATGCACGCATCAGCCTTGCCATTCTCGCAGGTGAACGTGGTGCACCTCGTGATGCGGTTCTACTTAATGCTGCAGCAGCAATTGCCGCCTTTGAAGGCGAACTTGGCTCTGATATTAAGCAGCGACTAACCGCCGGGCTTTCGCGCGCTACAGAAGCTGTCGATTCCGGAGCAGCTAGTGAGTTACTCAAGAAATGGGCGGCGCTTACTTCCCAGATTTCGGCTTCTTAACTTTCTTGCCGAAGTTGTGAAGCTCTTCCAGGGTATAGATATCAAAGGAGCCAAGGCGCTCAATTAATCCATGTAAGACATCAACTGTTGCCCGAGCATCATCTAGTGCGCGATGGTTGGGAGTGGTCTGGGTTCCAAAGAAGGCAGCGAGTGTTCCCAATTTACAGTTCGGCACTTCATCCCGAGTAAGAACTTTGCGAGCAATAATTGCAGTATCAAGAACGGTAAATCCTGGCCACGGATAATCGTGCACTTGCGAGTAGTGCTTGAGAAAAGCGAGGTCAAAAGGTGCGTTCTGTGCAACCAGTACCGTCTCTTGATGTGAACCAAGAAATTCAAAGAGTGAGGGCAGAACTGTTGAAATCGAAGGAGCCTGATGAACCATGGAGTCGTTGATGCCGGTGAGTTCTTGGATGTAGTCAGGGATGGGATGACCGGGATTGATGAATGTTTCAAATTCACCAAGGGTTTTGCCTGCCTTAACTTTGACAGCGCCAATTTCGGTAATAGCAGCGCCGATATGTGGGCCAGCACCAGTAGTTTCTAAATCAATGACAACAAATGTTGTTTCCAGCAGGGGACGTCCGAGATCTTGCAACGTTGATTGCCAGGAATTCTCGTTCACGCAACGAACTGTAGGTGATTGCTCTGACATTGCTTACGCCATACCATTTTAGATATGAGCATCGAGGGCGTACCCACGGAGTTATTGCGTGATTGGTCGGCTCAAGGACGTGGGGCTAATGCAAAAATTGGCGTACTTCTAGTTCATGGTTTTACTGGCTCTCCGGCATCGATGCGCCCATGGGCCGAGTATCTCAACGCCCACGGTTACACCGTTAACGTTCCGCTGCTTCCGGGTCATGGCACAAAAGTTGAAGATCTGAACCTAGTGAAGTGGCAAGAATGGCCAGCAAAGGTGGAAAGTGAATTGCAGTCACTGCTAGCTAGTTGCGAGAAAGTTTTTCTCATTGGTTTTTCTATGGGGGGAACCACTTCATTAAATATCGCAGCGCGCTACTCCCAGCAACTCGCGGGTTTGATTTTGGTCAACCCCATGATCCACATCAGATTTGTGCCCGCCCAACTGGCTTGGTTGCTCAGTCGCTTTCAAAAGTTTCGCTCCGCCATCGGTGATGACCTCAAACGTCCAGGAGTAACGGAAGCTGGCTATGACGCCAATGCCATCGTGGGGGTGTATGAACTTCTTAAAATGTGTAGTTTCACCCGCAAGCAATTACCCAATGTGACCTTGCCAGTTCAGCTCTTTCACAGCACAGAAGATCACACGCTGCCGGTATCTAATACCGAGATTATATTGAGGGAGATTTCATCACGTGAAAAGAGCAGAATTGAGTTGGTCAATAGCTATCACGTTGCCCCACTCGATTACGACGCCGGGATCATCTTTGAGAATTCAAAGATTTTTATCGAATCGCATTAATTCCCATCTTTGTTAAACTCAGGATGTGCACAAGATTGTTGCAATCCTTGGTGGAAAGCGAGCAGCCGACTCCTTTAGAAAAACAGTTTCCGGAGATGCAAGTGGCGCTCCAGCATGGTCTGCGCAGATGGCGATCGGTGACGATATTGGTTACTTCGGGCCAGGCAGTGCCGTGTGGCAAGTACACGGTTGTATTTCAACAATTGTGGGCGGAATCAGAGCCTTACTGATGCAGGCGGCACATCCAGCTGCACTAACAGGTGTGGCAGAACATTCGCAGTATGACTCTGATCCTTTAGGTCGCCTGGAACGAACTACTCGGTGGCTCACGATTACCTCCTTTGGTTCGACTGAAGCTATCGCGTGCGAAGCAGCGCGCGTAAATGAAATTCATAAGAAGGTTGTGGGCATTTATCCTGATGGCAAGAATGAAGTTCGCCCATATGCCGCAAGTGATCCTAGATATTTACTGTGGGTGCACTGCGCCTTCACTGATTCCTTCCTGCGCACCTACCAAGAACTTGGCTATGACACAGCTGGAGTAGGTGATCAATACATCCGCGAGTGGGCCCAAAGCGCCAAGCCGTTAGGGCTCAATAGCGCTCCGCTTTCCATGAGTGAGTTGGATGCTGAGATTTCTAGGTTTGTTAAGGATGAAGTTGCTGCAATAAATATGACGCCACCTATCGTGAAGTTTATTCTGAATCCGCCATTTAGCAGAGGTGGACTCTTCTTCTATGCCATCTTGCGAAATGCCGCCATTGCCACAATCGATCAACCATTTCTCACCGTCTTAGGTCTGAAGCCAAAATCTAAGCGATGGCTCAAAGTCAGTAAGGTCTTACTAGATTTCCTCTCCTACATGCTCGGCCATGAATCTCCTTCGCAAAGGATTGCTCGAGAGCGAATCAAAAGAATAGAGTTGACCACATGAGCGATTGTCTCTTTTGCAAGATTGTGCAAGGTGTTGTGCCATCGCGAAAAGTCTTTGAAAACGATGACTGCTATGCCTTCCTAGATATCTTCCCCGCAGCCAAAGGGCATACGCTGGTTATTCCGAAGCAGCATTTCACGGATATTCACGAGGCCGATGCGCAGAGCTATGGCGCAGTAGCTGCTTGCGCTAAAGACGTGGCTGATCTACTGCAGAAGAAATTGGGATCAGAGGGAACGACTATCTTTCAAATGAATCGGGAAGCCGGCTGGCAAACTGTCTTTCATCTACATATGCATGTGATTCCACGATGGGAGAACGATGACCTTCATAAACCTTGGGATATCGCACCGGCAACTGATCAAGAACTGGCTGAGGTATTGCACCTATTGCAATAAGAATCACTCTGCCTAGAACCAAGAGTCTGTCGAGTACTATTTCTTGATGAGTACCTCAACCAGGCGGATGGGAATTTTGGCAGTCCTTGGCTCCGCACTTTGTTTTGGGACCACGGGCACTACTCAACAACTTGGTGTTCCAGATATTTCACCGCTTGCAGTAGGCGCCGCCAGACTTCTCTGCGGTTCACTCTTTCTCTTTGCCTTCGCCTACATCCAGCGTTCACAACGCGGAAGCATTCGTATGTCGCGGCGAGACTTATTGATCTGCGGATTTGGTGTCGCTGGCTATCAGCTCACATTCTTTAGCGCAGTTCACATCACTGGCATTGCAATTTCCACCGTGACCGCACTGGGCAGTGTTCCCACATTCTCGGCCATCGTCGCCTACTTGGTAATGGGGGAGAAACCTTCTAAGAGTTGGTATCTAGGCACATCGGTGACAATCCTTGGAATCATTCTTGTTGGCACAGCAAACGGTATTGCCGAATTTAAGCCCCTAGGAATTCTTTTGGCAGCCATCGCTGGTTTTGGTTTTGCCGTCTTTAATGTCGTGAGCCGCAAATCTCTAGCGGCAGGGGCGCAAGATATTTGGTTGACCGCGACTTCATTTGGTGTGGCAGCGCTCATCACTGTGCCATTTCTCTTTGCCCAAAACCCAGAGTGGATTCTCACATCTAAGGGTGCGTTATCAGTTCTCTGGTTAGGACTTGTGCCCACAGCTATTGGGTATTTTCTCTTCACATCGGGGCTGAAGAAAATTGATTCAAGTACGGCCGCGACCGTGGTCTTAGCAGAGCCTGCTACTGCCACCATCTTGGCCGCAGTAGTTATTGGCGAAAGTCTTGTACTCCAGAGCTATCTCGGTATAGCAATTGTTGCTGCGGGAATTCTCTATATTTCGCGTGCTAAGCCTTAAAGTCATAAAAGATAAGCAAGATTGCCACCGCGAACATCACATTGGCGATGATGTAATCAAGTACCTTCCAAAAGATTGGCTTTGTCATAAACCGGGAAGTGGCGCGGGCTCCAAAACCAAGGGCTGAGAACCAGAGAATACTGCCGAGTGAGGCACCCAGTGCGAAGTACCAGCGATCGTTATGGAATTGGTTTGAAATACTTCCAAGCAAGATAACGGTATCCAGATACACATGAGGATTGAGAAAAGTAAATCCGAGCACAGATGCGATCGCAGTTTTGCGCGAAATTGAGGATTCACCTGCAATACTCAAAGCACCGGGGCGGAAAACCCTGCGCAGAGTGTTGAGTCCGAAGAAGGTGAGGTAGGCAACGCCGAACCAGCGAATGATTTCAAGTGCGCGCGGTTGCGATTGGATAACGGCGCCGAGTCCGCCCGTGCCAAGGAAGATAAGCAGCGCATCAGATGCGGCGCAAATAGCGACCACGAGCAGGACATGGGTTTTAGCTAGACCCTGCCGGATGACGAAGGCATTCTGGGCCCCGATGGCGATGATGAGAGATAGGCCAGTAAACAAACCTGGCAGAAAGGCAATCACCACCAGAGAGTACTTTGAGTGATTGCATCTGGGAACAAGGTAATAAACCTGAAAAAGCCGGGGATGGTCCTTTCAATCAGCTATTTTTGGTTTTAGGATTGCACATGCGCTTTAAGAATATCTTCGTATTAAGTCCAGGAAGATCAGGATCGAAGACTTTCATTGAGGCTTCATCGCATCTTACAAACTACTCAGCCGCACACGAATCTCTGAGTG
Organism: uncultured Actinomycetes bacterium; assembly: GCA_903920065.1. Lineage (GTDB taxonomy): Bacteria > Actinomycetota > Actinomycetes > Nanopelagicales > Nanopelagicaceae > Planktophila. The sequence continues at coordinate 7,167 of CAIXKQ010000121.1, read as the reverse complement.
CTCATCTGAGTGATAAACGATTCGACTATCCCGCCCACCATATTGAGGCTGACAATCGACTCATCTGGTTTACAGGTGAATTAGCTAAGCGCTTTCCTGACGACGTTCTCTACGTCAATCTCATCAGAAATTTCGATGCAACAGTAGATAGCTTTCATCATCGCTTGCAAAACAGTTCTTATCGCGCATCAATTATGAATGCCTTTGGCCATGGAATCTTGATGAAGCCAGGGGATTGGAGAGCCGATCAGGAACGAGATCTTGCGGCTTTCTATGTTCAAACAGTGCAATCGAATATCGAGTTTTTTCTTAAAGATCGAAACCACCTCACCGTTCACTTAGAAGACGGCGGTGAAAGTTTCAATGAATTCCTGCAGCTGATTAAGGGCGAAGGAGATATGGGCAAGGTCCGTTCGACCTGGCTGGAAGTTCATAACGCGAGGTAGCAAACCGATAGGGGCCGGAAACTTACAGGTTCCAAGGGAAATCAGGTGTTGGGAAATATCCGGGGATACTTGTGAATAATGCAGACCCAGAAAACTTCGCTACTAGGAGTGTGAAACTTTTTCCTTTACCGGGCTCTCCACCATACAAACTGGGCAGAGCGCTGACTTACCGATCCAGTTCTCATTTGGCTTAGATAAATCGGTGTTCCATGCATGTCCACATTCAAGCCAATACGCTGGTCTAATTGTCATGTTAGAAGACTAGCAACAAAATAGCGCAATTGACACACATGAACTCGTTACCCCACAAGCAAGAAACAAGCTCGAAAACGTGGACGATACTGGGATCGAACCAGTGACCCCCACAATGTCAATGTGGTGCTCTACCGCTGAGCCAATCGTCCGGGTCTTACATCTTCGGTATGTATTTAGTTGTTTGTGAAAGTATAGCCGAGTGATTTATCGGGCGTAATCATCCTGAATACGCTCAATATCATCTTCACCGAAGTAGGTGCCGGTCTGCACTTCAATGAAGATCATCACTTCTGTGCCTGAGTTACCAATTCGATGGAGCTGGCCAACCTGCACATCGACGGTCTCACCTGGGTATTTCTTAAAGCTTTCTTCACCTAGAACGACATCTGCAACACCGGAGACGATGAACCAATGTTCCTGCCGCTTTTGATGGCGCTGTAGTGAGAGGCGATGGCCTGGTTCTACCCAGATTGATTTCACCTTATAGGTGGGAGTGTCCTGCAAGATTTCATAGCGACCCCAAGGTCGAGTTGAATCGTAATCTGACATATCTACTCCGTTGTAGTGCTGTTTCTATTCTTACTTGAGGTCGGAACGGGATTTGAACCCGTGTAGAGGGATTTGCAGTCCCTTGCCTCGCCTCTCGGCCATCCGACCAAACTGTTGATGCGATAGAGAAACCGCCACCTGAAAATTAATTCTAAGCGGCGGTTAATCCGAGCGGACGACGGGGTTCGAACCCGCGACCTGAACCTTGGCAAGGTTCCGCGCTACCAGCTGCGCTACGTCCGCATTTTGTGCAGGGGCAAATCTAGCGCAGAGCGGGGGTAAGTGCCAAAGCGTCAATTATTTCGCACTGTTTATACGCGCTAAGTGCGTAGCCTTAGCCAGGTGTATGGCCTTGAAAATCAATTCTGGATGGGTGGACGACTTGCGACCCAATTAAAAGAAATCAGCAACGATCCATCAGTTCTCGATGATGGAAACTTCTGGGCCGTTCTTGTCACATTCGAAGGAGAAATGACCTTTGCGCGCTTTGGCCACGTGCAAGATTCCAACTTCCCAGAGTCACAGTGGAGTCAATTACCGACCCCATGGCGCTCATCTGCTGACCGTAATCAATACATCACTTATGTCAATCATATTAGAGAAGAGATCGCCTCCGGCGGTGTCTATCAGGTCAATGCCTGTTATGAATTTACTAATCAGTTAGTGGCGCCGATTGAATCTTTAGCAGGGCTCTTCTCCGAATTAGTTGCCAAGAACCCAGCGCCCTATGCGCAATACCTGCGCCTACCTGATGTTGAAATTGCTTCCGCATCTCCGGAAAGACTTATCTCTCGCGTGGGAGCACAGATCACAACCTCACCCATTAAAGGAACAATCCGGGCGGAGCAAGAGTCCTTCGGGGATAAAGACAAGGCCGAGAATTTGATGATTGTGGATTTAATGCGCAATGACTTTGGCAAGATTTGTGAATCGGGAAGTGTGACTGTCAGTGAACTCTTTCGCATCGAAAAACATCCAGGGCTGAGTCATTTGGTTTCAGATGTGACAGGAACTGTGAATGCTCAGATCACATGGCCTGAAATCCTTGCGGCGCTAGCACCTGCTGGCTCAATTAGTGGTGCACCAAAGAGTTCGGCGTTACGTATTATTGCCACGCATGAGAAGGTAAAGCGTGGGTCGTATTGCGGGGCCATCGGGTGGGTGCAGGGGGATAGGGCAGAGATAGCGGTCGGAATCAGAACCTTCTGGAGAACAAAGAAACATGTTCTACATTTTGGAACAGGTGCCGGAATTACCTGGTCAAGTGATGCAAGTGCCGAATGGGATGAGACTCGGTTGAAGGCAGATCGATTATTAAGCATTGCAGGGGGAGGATTCGATGGCAATTGAACTTGATTCCTATGGTTTCCCGCGCACATCTGGCATCTTTGAAACGATTAAAACAATTGATGGAAAACCGATTGCTCTGGCACGACATATGCGCCGTGCCATTAATTCGGCTCTGGAGCTTGGCATCACAATTCCAGATGAAGAGAGTATTAGGGTGCGACTCTCTCAAGTGTTAAGTGCACAGAAGTTTGCAACAGGCCGCTTGCGGTTGTGCTTTGCAGATAATCTCTTTCACATAAGCCATGATGAGTATGAGGAGCTGGCATCACCGAGTAATCTCAATTTCTATAGCGAGACAGTTCTTGGCTTGGTCCACAAAAAGTTTCCATACGATCATCGCTTTGCCATTCTTAAATCAGCACGGGATGAGGGATTCGATGACTCGATCCTTTTTAACGCTAAGAATGAGATTACTGAGACAGCGGTTTCTAACCTGATATTTCATATCGATGGAGCGTGGGTTACACCGCCCATTACATCGGGGGTATTGCCCGGCATTGTGCGAGCAGTGGCAATCGAGGAGTGCGGGGTTAGTGTGCGCCCCATTCACATCTCGGAAGTGCCTGAAATCCAATCAGGCTTTCTGGTTTCAAGTCTTCGTATCGCTCAACCGATCGCCTACATCGGTGATATGAAATTGGAGATAGGTCAATCATCACGTGAACTCGAGGCTCAAATTCGCGCTCACCTGCAACCAGTTTCGGTAGGCTAACGCCCATGTCACAGATCAACGTCACCGTCGATGGCCAATCGCGGTCGATTGAAAGTGACCAGCGCCCCACCCAGATATTTGCCGAAAACAAGGAAATTGTTGTCTGCACGATTAACGGGGTTCTTAAGGATCTCTGGACAGATTTAAGCGATGGCGATGTAGTGACAGCAGTATCAATCTCTTCTCCAGAGGGTCTTGCAGTCCTGCGCCACTCGACTGCCCACGTGATGGCACAAGCTGTGCAGCAGGTATTTGCTGATACTAAATTGGGAATTGGTCCACCCATCACTGATGGTTTCTATTATGACTTTGATCCGCAGAACCCTTTTAATCCAGATGACCTGGAAAAGATTGAAAGTGCGATGCGCAAGATTGTTAAAGAAGGTCAAAGATTTAAGCGCAGAGTGACAACTGAATCAGATGCCCTGAAAGAACTTGCACATGAGCCATATAAGTGTGAACTCATTGGCATTAAAGGTGGCGGCACTGATGAGACAAGTGTGGAGGTAGGCGGAACTGAGTTAACTATTTATGACAACTTAGGTCGCGATGGCCAGCCAGTGTGGTCTGATCTCTGCCGTGGCCCGCACCTGCCATCGACTAAACATATTCCGGCCTTTAAATTGATGCGCAGCGCAGCTGCCTACTGGCGAGGCTCGGAAAAGAACCCAATGCTGCAACGCATTTATGGAACAGCGTGGCCTTCACAGGATGAACTGAACGCTTATCTAGAACTTCTTGCAGAGGCCGAGAAGCGTGATCATCGCCGTATTGGCCAAGAGCTGGATTTGTTCTCATTTCCAGAAGAGATTGGTTCTGGACTGGCAGTCTTTCACCCAAAGGGCGGAATCATTCGCCGGGCGATGGAAGATTATTCTCGTAAGCGCCATGAAGAAGAAGAGTATGAGTTTGTTTACTCACCGCACTTAACTAAAGCAGCGCTCTTTGAAAAATCTGGCCATCTTGATTGGTATTCCGAAGGCATGTATCCACCGATGATCATGGATGAAGAACTCCACGCCGATGGCACTATCAAACGTGCTGGGCAGCAGTACTACATGAAGCCGATGAACTGCCCTTTCCACAATCTCATTTTCCAATCTCGTCAGCGCTCTTATCGCGAACTACCGCTTCGACTCTTTGAGTTCGGAACGGTCTATCGTTATGAAAAATCTGGCGTATTACATGGCATTACTCGTGCCCGAGGGTTCACCCAAGATGATGCACATATCTACTGCACTAAAGAGCAGATGGCTGGTGAGCTCGATTCACTTCTGACCTTCGTGCTCAACCTGCTGCGCGATTATGGACTCGCAGATTTCTATCTCGAACTCTCAACTCGTAATCCTGAAAAATCAGTGGGAGAAGATTCAGATTGGAACGAGGCAACTGAGGCGCTGAGCGAAGCTGCGATGAAGCAGGGGCTCGAGCTAGTTCTAGATGAAGGCGGAGCAGCTTTTTATGGTCCAAAGATTTCGGTTCAGGCAAAGGATGCGATAGGTCGCACCTGGCAGATGTCCACCATTCAAGTTGATTTCCAACTGCCGCAGCGATTCGATCTTGAATTCGCCGCAGCCGATGGCAGCAAGCAACGCCCAGTCATGATTCACCGTGCACTCTTTGGCTCCATTGAAAGATTCTTTGGAGTTCTCACCGAACATTATTCAGGTGCTTTCCCGCCATGGCTGGCACCCGTGCAAGTGATGGGTATTCCAGTTGCCGAAGCATTTAATGATCACTTAGTTCAGGTAATAAACGCGATGAAGGCTGCCGGAATTCGCGCAGATATTGATCTCTCTGATGATCGCATGCAGAAAAAGGTGCGCAATGCGCAGACGCAGAAGATTCCATACATGCTTATCGCTGGCGAAGAAGATGTGAATTCAAATGCAGTTTCATTTAGATATCGCAATGGCGATCAGAAAAATGGTGTTCCGATTGCCGATGCGATTGCCGAGATTCTGGCCACGATTGCCGAACGTCGTCAGGTATAGCAGTGAGTGATATTGATGGCGTGGGAATGCCCGATGGCTGGCAACGCTTATGGGCCCCACATCGACTTGAGTATCTGCGTGGTGAAAATCGACCACTCGATGGAAATGATGTGCAATGCCCATTTTGCAGAATTCCAACTTTGAGTGATGAGCAAGGCCTCATTGTTCATCGAGGTGTGAGCGCCTATGTTGTGATGAATCTTTATCCCTATAACCCAGGACACCTTCTAGTCTGCGCCAATCGCCACGTCGCAGATCTCACTGAACTCACCACGCAAGAGCGCCATGAGATTACCGATATAAGCGCCCATGCCATGAATACCTTGCGCAAAGTTTCCAAGGCTGATGGATTTAACTTGGGAATGAATCAAGGTGCGATATCAGGAGCTGGTGTTGCAGCGCACATTCATCAACATATAGTTCCTCGCTGGTCAGGTGATGCTAATTTCATGCCGATTATTGGAAAGACGAAGGTATTACCTCAGCTTCTTACCATTACGCGAGATGAGCTAGCTGCTGCTTGGTAATGAGTTGATGTAGTCGTGCACGATATCGATACCGATTCCGTTGGTGAGATTGATCGGAATGGCCGGAAATAAAATGCCAGCAGCGAAAGCGCCATCATCCATCTCCTGCATCTGCTCTAAGAACTCTTCTCTAAATTCTTTCACCAACTCTTCATGTTCAGGATCACAAAGGCGCACCGACGCTGGTGTGGTTGAGTAATCGATGATGCTTAAATCAAGCAGGCGAATCAGAGCAGCAGGTGAACCATCGTCGTTATGAAGAACCAGGTAAGGAGTCACTAATTGATCAAATACTCGGTTGGCCACCATCACGGCATCTTCAAAATCTAACTCCTGGCCATCTAGACCGTTGACAAGAACAAGGCGCGGAATCTGTATCTCATCTAGGGCTGCCCATAAGACAATAGTTGGGGCGTCGATACCGGCTGCTGGGTTAATAACGAAAATCGCAAGGTCAGATTCGTGCTCTGGTGCCGAAGAAACGGTGCCGCCAAATTCAGAGGCGATTGCCTGCGGGGCACCCGACACGTGGCCGTATACGTGGATTCGTCGGGCCGCTGGGTAACTAGGTGAAGGCATGAGGGAAAGCCTACGATGGTCCTGATGATAAGTAGCGCACTGAAACCTGCGGTCACCAGATTAATCAATCCGTTGGCCAGAGCCGCCCTGCGCGTGGGCCTAACTCCGAATTCAGTAACAATTCTAGGTGCGCTAGGTCTCATTATTTCCGCTACATATTTCTATAGCACTGAACAGTATTTCGTTGGCACCCTTGTGATTACAGTTTTTGCCTTAAGTGATCTCTTTGATGGCGCGATGGCTCGAATTTCTGAAAAGGGTGCAACCTCCTGGGGTGGATTCCTAGATTCAACAATTGATCGCGTAACAGATAGTGCGATTGTCATCAGTCTGGCGCTACCACTGATTCGTGATGAAGATTTGCTGGCATATCCGGCCATTGTTGCGTTGGTAACTGGAGTTCTCATTCCCTACATTCGCGCAAAGGCAGAGAGTTTCAATATTGCCTGCAGCGTTGGAATCACAGAGCGCACCGAACGACTTGTCATTATTCTTGTGGCCGCTGGTTTTCATGGATTGGGTGTTCCATATATTCTGGCAATCGGAATCTGGACCCTGGCAATATTGGGATTGGTCACGGTATTTCAGCGACTACAGGTGGTCCGTAAAGGTCTTGCAGATTCGTGATAGCTAAAGTTTCGGCGCTGGCATATTTTGCTGGCTGGAGAATTGTTCGAGTTCTCCCACATACCTGGGCTTACGGATTATTTGAAAGACTTGCAACGTATTTGGTGGGCAAAGATGGTAAGGGTGTT
>CAIXKQ010000120.1 GCA_903920065.1 uncultured Actinomycetes bacterium | reverse complement strand
GGTCTGCGGACAAGCAGATATCAGTGGCGAGACAGAGTTTAAAAAAGTATTTGCACTGACCGATATTGAGCCTGATGTGAAGAAATGTATTGATAACCCGGGGCCACTACTAATTAAAACTGGTGCAATCATTGCCCAGCAGCTCTAAGAAATAGCGAAACCCGCCTATAAATCTATAGGCGGGTTTGCTATGAGTTTTTAAACTATCCGTGGATAGTTGCAACCTCATTAATTGCTGCAGGCTTCTTGCTCTGCAAGTAACCCAGCGCAATCAGGCCGATGATCATCCAGACGCCCATCGCATATGCACCGTATGTCAGTGGTGATGAGAGCTTGACGATGAACTTAAGTCCTGGAACTCCCGTAATACCAGCTGCATTGAAGAAGCCAGGAATAAGGAAGAGGAATCCGACAATCGGAACCAGGATGTGAATGATTGGATGACGCTCATCCTTGCGGTGCTTGGTGAAGTAACCAATGCAGGCAAGGTTTGCAATCATATAGACAGGAACGACTGCAACTACAAGACCAGTTGCAATGATTCCGAATGCTGTTTGTGGTGTGTACTTCGCACCTAGACCGAGTGCAAGTAGAAGACCAATAACAAGCTGAACAATCACAGCGTTGCGTGGAGTCTTGTGCTTAGGATCAATTTCAGCAAGAGCCTTAGGGAATACTCCGGCGCGACCAAATGCGTATGCAGTACGTGTAAAGACGTTCGCACCAGCGTTTGCGTTAGCAATTGTTGAGTTGATGATTGCAAAGAGGACCATAATCCAGAAGATGACCCCTAGACCGCGTGCTAGTCCATCCCATGGGACACCATTATTTGATGCTGCGAAATCCTTAAACTTCTCAGGACCGAAAGCAACTGTTGCTGCATAAGTGGTAAATGCATAGAGCGCACCAATTGAGAGCGTTGCATACATAACAGCTTTAGGAATGTTCTTACGTGCATTTTCAGTTTCTTCTGCAAGTGGAGCTGCTGCTTCAAAACCTGAGAATGCCAGGAGACAGAAGACAGAACCTGCAATAACTCCAGACCAGCCTTCAAAGCCAGTCACGTTTGCGTATTCTGGTGAGAATACTGCGAGTGTGTTATCGCCACCAGCCTTGATGACAAGGATGATTCCGACGATAAGAAATACTCCGACCTCAATCGCACCAAGGATGACACCTGTGCGAGCTGAAGAGCGGACGCCCTTATAGACAATCCAGCCCACAAGAAGTGTTCCGGCGAGGGTGAAAATCCACCAATTATTTGTTGAGAATGATTCTTGTTCTCCATGCCATTCGCCAGCCACTGTGAAGCCAAGCTGAAGCATGACAAGTGGAACGATCAGAATTTCAACTGCGGCATATGCCCAGCCGACAAGGAAGCCGACCCAAGGACGCAGGCCAACTGCGCTATAGGTTGCAACTGAACCTGCGGAAGGAATATGCGCTGCTAATTGACCGATACTTGAAGCGGTGAAGAAGATTCCGAAGAATGCAAAGACCACTGCAAGTGGAAGTGCGCCGCCGGCGAGTGGAGATCCGAAGGGAATTGACGCTGCGATTGCCGCACCTGGTGCCATGGAACAGATTGATTGGAATACGACTTCGCGTAATCCAACGGCATTACGTTCTAATTGAGCCACTGAGTCTCTCCTCTGGGTATGTGGGTCTTGCGAGTAAATCAGGATATTAAATTGTTACTTACCTGAAATTCTCCCCTGGCAAAGTTGTTACCCGCAGGTATTTTTGAGGAAATTTACATATTTTTGAAGGGCTTGGGAGCGCGTGAAATCTTAGGTACGCGCATCTTCGCAACGGCAAAGCCATCAGGCATTGGGTGACAATTCTGAGCAATACCGAGGTCTCCGGCAACGGATAAGAAGATGAATGCATCTTCAATCGTAAAGCCCCATTCATCGACTAAAAGTTTGGCAGCTTCATCACATGCATGTTTCAGCGCATCTTGAATATTGCTTGCCGTTCCGTGAGTTACCCAAGAATCCTTGAGCTCTGTTACCGGCCACCCAGCAGCGTTGCCCTTGATGAGATCGACTTTAATAATTCCTTTTCCACCGATTTCAACTCCGGTGCCAGAAATCTCTCCATCACCCATCGATGCGTGCATATCTCCGATGGCTAACTGCCCACCCGGTTGAAATACCGGAAGATGCACGGTTGCGCCAATTCCATTCAAGTGATCATCCATATTTCCACCGTGACGATCAGCAAAGAAAGTACCGATTTCACCTGACGCTGGCGCAACACCGATGACACCAAACATAGGGCGCGATGGGAATGTCACACCATTTGATTCCATAGTGATGATGCCATCTTTTACTTGAAAGATTCGAGTTTGTGGTGACATCGCTTTATCAATGAGCTGTCCCCATTGTGGAATGACCATACCGGCACCTTGTGGGCCAGGTTGAATATCTATAATCGTGACCGAAAGCGAATCTCCTGGCTCTGCGCCAATAACTTCGATGGGACCAGTTGCGCTATTGATACGAGTCATATCAAGGTTAAGAAGAGTGTCCGCTTGGCTCTGCACCTGACCTGTGAAGCAATCCCAGGTTTCAATTTCAATAATCGTGCCGGGGGCGACTGAAACAACTGGCTTCATACCTGCTTCGTATTTCCAGATATGTTGGTCTTTAGAGATCTTAACTGTTGGCGAATTCATAATAAGAACTTACCAGGTGCGATGTGAAAAAGCGCTGATTACTAACGCCACATCATCGCAATAGATGAAAGTGACGAACTGTAGCCCCGAAGGGATTCGAACCCTCGTAGCTGACTTGAGAAGCCAGAGTCCTAGGCCGCTAGACGACGGGGCCGTGCCAAAAAATAACTAGGACAAACATATTTAGTTGTATTAGCTGGGGTACCAGGACTCGAACCTAGACTTACTGAACCAGAATCAGCAGGGCTGCCAATTACCCCATACCCCAATATTGATTTTTCTCCTTGTGGCAAGGTGAGAAGTTTACCCCACCATCACAGTAGAAATTACAGAGCCAGAGCTGCAGAAATACGAGTCAGGCAGGCATCTTTGCCAAGTAACTCCATCGATTCAAATAAAGGTGGGGAGATAGTGCTACCTGTTGTTGCAATACGAAGTGCGGTAAATGCAATACGTGGCTTGAGTCCTAACTCCTCGATTAGCGAGGTGCGCAGCGCGCCTTCAATCGATTCGTGGTTCCAATCAGCCAAGGCTTCTAGCTCTTTCTTTGAGCGCTTAAGAATATCTTTTGCCGCATTATCACTGATCTTTGCCACCGCATCTGGGTCGACTGCAAACTCTTTGACAAAGAGGAAGTTCAGCAGCGCCGGTGCCTCATCGAGTTTAACAATGCGCTCTTGAATCAAAGGCAGCGCCTTCTTTACTAGCTCGATTTCTTCAGCTGTTCCGGCAATTACATTTGCCTTTTTCAAAAAGGGCAGGGTCCAGGTCGTGAACTCTTGGAGTGAGAGCGCGCGGATTTTATCTCCGTTTATTGCCTCTAGCTTCTTCATATCAAAGCGAGCAGGTGATGAGTGCACTTTTTCTACAGTGAAGAGCTCGGTGAGTTCTTTCATGGAGATATTTTCCGGTAATTTCAGCTTGCTTTCTCCCTCTTGGAGTAAGCGGTGATAAGTGACCCGATATGGGGTAGCCAGCTTTTTCGTCGGCATTCATAACATTAACTTCCGCTTCAGCGT
>CAIXKQ010000119.1 GCA_903920065.1 uncultured Actinomycetes bacterium | reverse complement strand
GCGAGTTTTTATACTTCAGTAACCGGGTTCTTTTCGGTGAAATTGAAGGAATAGTTATTGGCGTGCTACTTCCATCGTCAATGACATAGACGCTGACCAAGCGAGATGGGTAACTCTGCGAGGTAAGAGAAGCTAAGACAAGATCTAATTTCTCTTGTCCATCTTTGCATGCAATGACCACGGCCACTGACAGTGAGGCTCTGTTCACTAGCGCAAGATTTTGAGGGCGGTTAAACCTAAAATTGGTACTCAAAGGAGATTACCTCCAAATACTGGGTGTCTCCATCTTCCGACTACATGTTCATTTGCGCCGTTGAGATACTTTGAATAGTTCGTTGCATAAGTATGGAATGTAAAGGTGCGGCGATAAATGTATCCGGCTCCAAAAGTTCTCCAGATTTTTCCACCGTTGTTAGTTACTCCGCTGAGTAAGAACCTGTCGACAGCAGTATTGCCATCTCCAAACCAATGAGCTGCTTCTGCCGCTGTGCGCTTAGCCAAGATTGTTCCCCCGCAAACCCAATCACTCCATAGCTCAACTGCTTGGATTCCATGAGGGGAGAATCTGCGTACGGTCAGTTGCAGAGGTTCGAGATATACATAATTCATCGCCCTACCCACAACATCGGCACCAGTGTCTAGGGCTGCATCTAATAGGTCTCGGAGATGCTCAGGTCCGTAATAATCATCATCATCCATCTTTGCGATGAATTCTCCTGACGATGACTGGGCTAAAGAAGAGAGAATTGTGCCAAGGCTACTCTCCCGGTCAAATGTGTATATGTTTACTGAGATTTTTCGTTTCCCGAGAACTCGAATCAGTTTCTTGTGTGAAGCATTTAATTTAATTGCATGCAGTCCAAGTTGTAATTCAAATAAAGGAAGGCTTTGGCTGACTAACTGTTGCAGTAGATTGGTCAGATCATCTGGACGAACCGTAGAAACTAGAACCGAGACTGAAGGGTATTTCTTAACTTTCGACCTTCGCTGCTTACGTAATAGTTCCAGAGCATCAATTTCCTGAGAAAAGCTGGTGAGTTTATCTAGACTCTTAATTGCGGGCTCTGACACAGGGTAAGACTATCAATGTTCAAAACTTGGACTGATAAGATTCTAAAGTGTCTACCGAAGGTAAAATGCCCTCAATAAAGAAGTTTCTCCTTAATGTCAGGGCGCTACTTCCCTATTTCGTAGTCAATTACCTTCGCAAAGCCATTCAAGTGGAATCGAAAATAGTCTTCGTGCTCTCATTCCCCCGCTCCGGCACCCATGCAATTGGCAGTTTGCTCTCAAATGATCAGGTGGGATTTCATTACTACGGTGAATTCTTCATCTTCAATGCATGGAACAAGAATATTGAAAAGATTAATCGCCACTATCCATTCTTTTCATTTAGATACTCACAAAACCTAAAACAGCAACGTAAGAAATGGTCCTATAACAAGTTCGAAACGACATCCCTTGATTCTCGAAAAACCCTGAGTGCAATCAAGAAGATTCCTGGAATTCATGTAATCAAGATATTTCCTCAACATCTTCCTGATAAGGAATTGGAATCACTGATCTCTGAGTTCAAGCCGCACATTATTTTCTTGCGTAGAAATCATCTTGATCGTTTTGTATCGCATAAGAAAGCAAATGCGAGTGGCAAATGGCACACAGCATCTACTTCTGACCTGGTGATTAATCTTGATGCCAATGAGCTCAACAAATTTACCAATGACTTTACAGACTTTTATACTCGCTATGTGAAATTCGCTAAGGCGCAAGGTTGCCGGATTCTTGATGTTGATTTCGATGATTTACATAATCCAGAAAAGGTAAGAGAGATACAGAGTTTTGCGGCATTCCCTGGCTTCTCAGATTGGGATAAGTTAACTCTTGCACCAACAACGGTAAAACAAGATCGCTCGAGCAAGGTTCAAGATGATTTTCTTGTTTCAATGGGTAAGAGTCATTCAGACTTCACATTTCCACGGGTGGGCTCATGAGTATAAAGTCACGCATTCTTAAAGAACTCGAGAACGAATCGATTGAAATTTTCCGTGAAACGGCAGTGGGTTTCCGTAAACCGGTCATGATGTATTCAATCGGTAAGGATTCCACAGTCCTTTTGCATCTTGCTCGTAAAGCTTTCTATCCGGCAGCTATTCCATTCCCGTTGCTACATATAGATACCACGTGGAAGTTTAAAGAGATGATTGCTTTTAGAGATCAAGTGGTTGCGCAAACCAATTCGAAACTTATTGTGCATACAAATCAAGCTGGCGTGGATGCAAATATCAACCCATTTACTACTGGAATTTCCGAATACACCCGTGTGATGAAGACTGTTGCCCTGCGTGAAGCACTTGATTTCCATGGTTTTGATGCTGCTATTGGCGGTTCGCGTAGAGATGAAGAGAAGAGCCGGGCGAAAGAGAGAATCTTTAGCGTTCGAGATCCTGGCCATCGTTGGAATCCGCGTGAACAACGCCCTGAACTGTGGAACACATATAACACTCGGCTAGGCCCTGGGCAGACTATGCGTGTCTTCCCCATCTCCGATTGGACCGAGAATGACATCTGGCATTACATCCTGCAAGAGGGAATTGAAGTAAACCCACTGTACTTCGCTAAAGAGCGACCAGTTGTCAAACGCGGTGAGCAGTTAATAATGGTCGATGATGATCGTTATCCCTTGCAAGCTGGTGAAACTCCAATTATAAAGCAGGTTCGCTTTCGCACGCTGGGCTGTTATCCACTCACCGCAGCTGTTGAATCCAACGCTCTCACTATTGAGGATGTTGTTGAAGAAGTATTGCAAGTAAAGCTCAGTGAACGCGCCACAAGACTAATTGATGGCGATAATGAAGATTCCATGGAGAAGAAGAAGTCCGAGGGATACTTTTGATGTCCGCTGCAATTGTCCGCCTCTTAACCTGTGGCAGTGTTGATGATGGTAAATCAACTCTCATTGGCCGCCTATTAGTTGAGACAGATAGCATCCCGCACGACACAGTTGGAGCGGCAAGAAAAGTACGTCGCACAGGTTCGACTATCCCTGCTGGAGAAATTGACTTCAGCCTTCTAACTGATGGGCTTGAAGCTGAGCGCGAACAAGGAATTACTATCGATGTCGCTTATCGATCAATGAATCTTTTGGATGGTAAACGATTAATTATTAGCGATGCTCCAGGCCATGAGCAGTACACGCGTAATATGGTGGTTGCAGCCTCACGTGCAGATATCGCACTGGTTTTAGTTGATGGAATCAAGGGAGTGCGCACGCAGACACTGCGCCACCTAACAATCTGTTCGCTTATGGGCGTATCTCGCGTCATTGTTGCTATTAATAAATTGGATGCCGTCGGCTTTGATAAAAAGGTATTTGATGACATCTCAGCCGAGATTAAGAAAACTATCGATCGGCTTGAGCTCAAAGATGTTCACATCATACCGCTGAGTGCACTATCGGGAGATAATGTTGTTTATCCCAGCGAAAATATGAACTGGTATTCAGGAAAAACACTGATTGAGACCATTCAAAGCTGGAGCGAACCAGTTGACCATGAAGCACGAGGGTTGATGCGAATTCAGATGATTGCTCGAGCCGAAAATTTCCGTGGGGTTTCAGGAACTGTCCGTCGTGGAAGTTTCAGTAAAGGTGATGAAGTTACGATTTTTCCGAGCATGCAGAAGGCAAAGATTTCCTCGATAGTTACCTTTAACAAAGAGAGTGAGCATGCCCCCACTGATTCGGCAGTCACTTTGGTACTAACACCTGAAGTTGATGCGACCCGTGGAGACATCATTGCCCAATCTGCTGAAGATTTAATACCTTCTGATCGCTTAGCTGCCCACGTTGTCTGGCTCAATGAAGAACCCCTCATTCATAGTCGTTCTTACTTACTGGTGAGTGGTGCAACCACGACCCCAGCAATTGTCACAAAAATCCGCCACAAGATTGATGTAAATACGGGTGAACATATTTCTTCAGATGTTCTGCAGATGAATGAAATT
>CAIXKQ010000118.1 GCA_903920065.1 uncultured Actinomycetes bacterium | reverse complement strand
TGGGGCAAGAATATTTCTCGGACTTCACGTGAAAGTTTCCAAGGAGTGGCAGCGCGATCCGAAATTACTGGAAAGACTTGGTTTTATTGAGCGCTAAGTGCGCCGGTGGCAAGTGCAATAAGGAGTGCGATACCTAGTACTACGCGATAGATAACAAATGGTGTGAAGGTCTTGGTTGCAATAAATTTCATCAGCCAGGCAATGACGCTGTAGCCGACAACAAATGCCACAACTGTGGCAGCCAAGATCTCTGGCATGGAATAGACCGAGACTGTTGAATCTTCCATGGCGGCTTTTAACTCATAGAGCCCACTTCCAAATACTGCCGGTATTGCAAGTAAAAAGGAGTAACGCAAAGCAGCGTCTCGTTTGTATCCAAGAAATCTACCGAGGGCAATCGTCGCACCGGATCGCGATACTCCGGGAATGAGTGCAAGAGATTGGGCCAGGCCGTAGGCGATGCCATCTTTGGAATTTAATACATCTAGTGTTTTTTCCCGTTTTCCAATTCGGTCTGCAAAGCCAAGAATTAGACCAAAGAGAATCAAGGTTGTGGCAACAATCCAGAGTGATCTGAAGTTATTGGTGATGTAATCCTGACCGAGATAACCAAGAACGACGATAGGAAGGGAGCCAATAAGAATGAGCGTTCCAAGGCGCGCTTCCGGAGAACCATCGCGTGATATCCAAGCTCGGATTATCTTTACTATATCTTTTCTAAAGTAGAGCAGTACCGCCAGCTCTGTACCAATTTGAGTGATTGCGGTGAAGGCCGCGCCAGGATCACTTGCATTGGGTAAGAACTCACCGACGATTCGGATGTGGGCACTGGAAGAAACTGGAATGAATTCGGTGAGACCTTGTATTAATCCGAGGAAGAGGGCTTCAAGCATTGTCACATTATGGCGTGAATTACTTAGTTACTGGCTTTCGGCTCGCGAAGTATGAGCCAATCAATACCAGTGGCAGACCAAGGGCCATTCCGATTGTTAGTGGTTCACCGAGAATAATGACGCCTAGAACTACTGCGAAAGCGGTATTGAGATAGGTCACTAGTGATCCGCGGGCAACTCCAATAATTGAAGCAAGTGCGAAGAAGGCAACGAATGCCGCTCCGGTCGATAAAACTCCTAGACCGATGATTGAGTTAATTGCAGCAGTTGAGATCTCGTGCGCTGGCCACTGAGCGATTGTGAAAGGAAGATAGAAGAGCGCCGAAATAGCCATTGCCACACCATTGATTGCAATTCCGGAAACTCCAGGCAGCGCTCTTTGCACCATCATCACCGCATATGAGTAACCCACTGCAGCTACTAGCACCATGAAAATAGAGAGGGCATCAGAACTTCCCTTAATGCTTTCAATACCAACAACTGCAACAAGTCCGATGAAACCGAGTACCAACCCCGCTAATCGCGTGCGATGCCAGACTGTTTTATCACCTTGTAGTGAGGCAAAGATGGTCGCCCAGATCGGAACTGAGGCGATAAGTAGTCCTGCTAGTCCTGATGAAATCTTCTGTTCAGCGGTGCCGATTAGAATCCAGGGCCCGATCATCTCTAAGAGTGCATATGGCGCAACATATTTGATTCCACGAAGGGCGGGCATGAGTTGTTTCTGCTTGATTGCAATCGGAATCAAAATGGCTGCACCAATTGCGGTGCGCAGACAGACGACGATTGCTGGCGTAAACCCATTATCGGGATCTACGGCAACCTTAATAAATAGGTAAGGAATACCCCAGAGGAAGCCAACTAAGATAAAAAGGAACCAACCGCGTCTTGACACTACTTAGATCAACTTTCTAATTTCAGCGGCAGCGAAATCAATTGCTGTGGCCGATGTTGGCGTGATTCCCATATTTGAGTAAAAACCATGAATCATTCCTTCAAATTCGCGATACTGAACGTTAACGCCGGCTTTGCGTAAAACCTCAGCATATTTCTCACTATCAGAGAGCAGCGGATCGTATTGAGCCGTGATGAAGATGGCTGGAGCCAATGCAGAAAAATCTTTCGCTCTTTGCGGAATTGCATAAGGATTTTGATCATGCGCGTCACCTTGCAAATATTGATCCCAGAACCATTCCATCGCCTGGGTTGTCAGCCCATAACCAGTGGCGTGTTCTTGATAAGAAGCAGTGTCGAATTTGCGATCATTGCAGGGATAGACAAGGAGTTGGAATGCCAGCTTAATTCCATTATCGCGCGCTTTGAGTGCAACTGCAGATGCCAGATTTCCGCCGGCGCTATCACCTGCTACACCAATTCTATTTTTATCAATCTGCAGCGCATCGGCGTTCTCAATCGCCCACAGCAAGGTGGCATAGCAATCATCAAATGGAATTGGAAATGGGTGCTCCGGTGCCTTTTGGTAGTGCACGCTAATAATTGTTGCTCCAGTTTGATTTGCAAGGCGAGACAGTGATGCATCATAAATATCAAGGAAGTTCAGTACCCAACCGCCGCCATGCAGATAGATAATCGCTGGTGCGTTGGTAGCTGTTGTTGGTCGGTAGATGCGAATCGGAAGGTCAGCTGTTGGGCCAGGGATAAATCTGTTGACCACTTCCGTTACTTTTTCTACCGGTCCTGTAAATGCTGTCTGAGATTGCCTATTTCCGCGGATGACTTCGATGGGGGCTTCCCACACTTGTGGTAATCCGGCGGCGGCACCGGCTTCTAGGAAAGCACGGATTTCTGGCGCTAGTGTCATAGTGGAAAGGCTAGACTGTGCCAGTCAATGTTGACTACCAATCAGCCTATTTCTTACTTGAAATATCAGAGATTTTTTGGAGCATGTAATGCGTATTGGAATTCTTACTGGCGGGGGAGACTGCCCAGGACTCAACGGGGTTATTCGTGGAGTCGTCACAAAGGGAATCAAAGAGTACGGATATGAATTCGTTGGCTTCCGCGATGGTTGGAAAGGCCCGCTTGAGGCGCTGACTATGCCGCTGGATCTAGCAACAGTGAAACCCATTCTTGCTAAGGGCGGAACCATTCTTGGTTCATCACGCACCAATCCATTTAAGATTGAAAATGGCGTTGAGCGCATTAAACAAAACCTTGCAGACCAAGGAATCGATGTTCTGATTGCAATTGGTGGCGAAGATACGCTCGGTGTGGCAACAAAGCTCGATGCTTTGGGTGTGAAGGTAATCGGAGTCCCAAAGACGATTGATAACGACCTGAACAACACAGATTTCACATTTGGATTTGATACATCAGTAAATATCGCGATGGAGGCAATTGATCGCCTGCACACAACAGCTGAATCACATCACCGCCCGCTC
Organism: uncultured Actinomycetes bacterium; assembly: GCA_903920065.1. GTDB lineage: Bacteria > Actinomycetota > Actinomycetes > Nanopelagicales > Nanopelagicaceae > Planktophila. The sequence goes on along the minus strand of CAIXKQ010000118.1, from coordinate 1,400 downwards.
ATTGTTGAGGTTATGGGCCGTCATGCAGGCTGGATTGCACTGCATTCCGGAATCGCCGGCGATGCTGCCTGTATCTTGATTCCAGAAGTTAAGTTCTCAGTCGATAAGGTCTGTGAATATGTGAAGTCACGTTTTGCAACTGGTACAGCACCCATCATTGTTATTGCCGAAGGTGCCATCCCACAAGATGGGGACATGATTACCAAAGACCAGCCACTTGATGCATTTGGCCACGTTCAACTCTCCGGAATTGGTGATTGGCTTGCCAAGGAAATCGAGACAAAGACTGGCTATCAAACTCGTTGCACAGTTCTGGGTCACATCCAGCGCGGTGGAACTCCATCGGCATTTGACCGAGTTCTTAGCTCACGTTTTGGACTTGAAGCAATTACGGCAGTCCATGATGGAGATTTTGGAAAGATGATGGCGTTGCATGGCACCAAGATTGCGCGCGTGCCATTGGCATCGGCAACTGATGTCCTTAAGACCGTTCCCTTCGAGCGATACGAGGAGATCACTTCGTTCTTTGGCTAATCTCGCTCCGAGATTGCAACCGAACGCTCTACGATTATGACTATGAACTCTTCCTCAAAGCTGGATAACCTCTTTGACCCCACGCTAGTTGCGGCGCAGCAACCTAATTGGCCTGGTGGCAAAGATGGCGCGCCACTTGCTAAGGCTGTTGCTGATCTCAAAGCGTTACCGCCACTTGTCTTTGCTGGTGAGTGCGATGATCTCAAAGCAAAGATTGCCGAAGCTGCAGCAGGTCGTGCTTTTTGGTTGCAAGGTGGAGATTGTGCAGAGACATTTGCCTCAGCCACGGCAGATTCCATTCGTAATCGAATTAAGACAATCTTGCAGATGGCTGCAGTATTGCAATATCACTCAAGTTTGCCGGTCATCAAAGTAGGTCGGATGGCCGGGCAGTTTGCTAAGCCACGTTCTAATGATCTGGAAACTCGTGGTGATGTCACACTTCCTGCCTACCGAGGCGATGCGGTCAACGATATTGAGTTCACCGAAAGTTCTCGCACACCAGATCCACAACGTTTGGTGCGCGTCTATAACACCTCTGCGGCAACCCTGAACCTGGTTCGTGCATTTACGCGTGGTGGATTTGCAGATCTTCGTCAGGTGCACGAATGGAATAAGGGATTTATCCGCGATTCAAAGTTCGGTGAGAAGTACGAACAGATGGCAACCGAAATTGGCCGAGCACTTGCCTTCATGGCATCTGCCGGTGTTGATCCGGAACAATTTAAGGCCGTAGATTTCTATGCCAGCCATGAAGCCCTCATCATCGAATACGAGAAGGCGCTAACGCGTATTGATTCACGAACAGAGCTACCGTATGACGTTTCTGGACACTTCATCTGGATCGGTGAGCGCACAAGACAACT
>CAIXKQ010000117.1 GCA_903920065.1 uncultured Actinomycetes bacterium | reverse complement strand
TTTGATATCGGTAAATGCCTCGCCACCAGGGCCGGTTGCCCAGGCAGGGATAGTCCGGTCACCAAAATCACGCTTAATAGGCTTGCTCACGATTCCTCCATCTGGTCTACGAGCGATAGCCTACGCGGGCAATGGAGCAGAACGCACAACGAGAACTTCTCGCAGCCAATCCCGAGTGGAGTGTGCGCGAGTTAATGCCACGCCTGGCAGAAGCTTTGGCATCACAAGGCCCAGCACTATCTCTTGGGCAGAGCGCTGCCAGCAATGTCGGCGATGAGATCAGCCTTGTAGTTGCTACCACCGGAAGTTCAGGGGTAGCAAAAGAGGTCGGGCTTTCGGCAGCAGCACTTGTTGCTTCTGCTCAAGGGTCAAATAAATTTTTAGCTGCATCCGCTGGTGATACCTGGTCGCTGTTACTGCCGGCAACACATATCGCAGGTATCAATGTGCTTATCCGCTCGCTAGAACTCGGAACTGAACCTGTTGATCTGCGCAAACATCAAGGGCCATATCCACAAGTAGATTTCACGGCAATTGTTCCCACACACTTATTTCGCGCACTTAACGGTGATTCCAATCTGATGAAGCATCTAGCTGGCGCAAAAGCTGTTCTCGTTGGTGGCGCTGCTCTATCTGATGAGCTTAGAAAAGAGGCTACTGCTGCCGGCATCAACATTGTTACTACTTATGGGATGACTGAAACATGCGGAGGCTGTGTCTATAACGGTCAAGTACTAGATGGAGTCGAAGTAAAAACCGTTGAGGAAAACCGAATTGCAATTAAAGGATCAGTGCTTGCAACCAGCTACATCGGCGCTGAGTCACTGTGGAAGCAAGAAATGCACGACGGGTGGTTCTTCACTTCTGATTTCGGAAAGATAGAAAATGGCAAACTAATTGTTGAAGGCAGGGTCGATGACGTTCTTATCTGCGGTGGCCTAAACATCTCCATCAGTGCCATCGAGCGCTTTCTACAGAACAGATTCCCCGCTCTTACTCTCGCAGCCTTTGGAGTGAAAAATCCTGAATGGGGCGATGCGCTACATCTTGCTTTCGCTGGCGATGCACCAGTAGATCAGAAAGTAATGACAGAATTTTTAGTTGAGGAATTTGGTCCGGAGGCAAAACCAAGAGGATTTTTAGCTCTTGCCGAATTACCCTTGATTGGAATCGGTAAGGTAGATCGCAAGAAGTTAGTCGAATTGCAGTTGGAGGAGAATCATTAATATCTGGATTCAAGGTGCCCGTCCGCGCACTCTGCCGGCAGCAATTGCGCCCGTGCTTGTGGCAACTGCCGCAGCAGGTTCACATCGAAAGCCACTAGAAGCGCTCTTGGCGCTCTTAGTCAGCTTGTCGCTGCAGATTGCGGTTAATTTCTCTAACGATTATTCCGATGGCATCCGCGGAACAGATGACAATCGGATTGGTCCAGTTCGATTAACTGCATCAGGTTTAGCACCAGCAGAATCAGTTAAACGTGCCGCAATCCTGGCATTTGCAGCCGCATCTATCGCCGGTATTGCTTTGGCAGCGCTGTCATCGTGGTGGGTCATTCTTCTGGGGCTCACAGCAATTGCTGCTGCCTGGGGCTATACCGGTGGAAGTAATCCATATGGTTATAAAGGTTTGGGTGAGATGTCTGTCTTTATCTTCTTCGGAGTTGTTGCCACGATGGGAAGTTATTACGTGCAGACCTTAGAAATTAACTGGGTTTCATTTGCCGCCTCCGTTCCCATGGGCTCACTATCGTGTGCTCTGCTTGCAATAAATAACATTCGCGACCGCGCACAAGATGAGTTAGTTGGAAAGCGCACACTTGCGGTGCGCTTAGGTGATCGCGGTTCAAGAATATTTTTCGTACTCTTGCTGGCATCTGCTTACATTTTCGCCGCTCTGACCGGACATATCTGGGTACTTTTAACTCTCATCACCCTTCCGATGGCCTTCTCGCTAGCTAAAGCGGTGCTGCAGGGTGCTGCCGGGAGCCAACTTATTCCACTGCTTGGAAGTACCGGTAAGTTGCAACTTCTCTTTGCGATAACCTTTGCTGGCTCGCTAGCACTCTAGGTGATTACAATTGGAGCATGATTAAATTGACAGGTCTCCTCCTGATTTTATCGGTGGCACTGACTCTCTACACCTTTATTGATTGTGCCCGTCGGGATGAAACTGAAATTCAGAAATTGCCAAAGTGGGGCTGGTTAATCATTATTCTCTTGACTGGAATTTTTGGTCCGATTGCGTATTTGGTTATCGGTAGAAATCCATTGAAGAACCTGCCCAAGCGAAAGCCACAGAAGCGAATCTTGCCTCCTGATGATGATCCAGATTTCTTGCGCGGAATCTAAAAACTTTTACAGCCCAGAGTAAGTGTGCTTTCCAGTTCCCCATACATTTACATATACGTAATTAAATAAGAATGTAGATCCAGCAAAAATACAGAGCCAGGCCGCTCGGCGTCCGCGCCAGCCAACAGTTACGCGCGCATGTAGGTAAGCGGCATATGCAACCCAGGTAATAAATGCCCAAGTTTCCTTTGGATCCCAACCCCAGTAACGACCCCAGGCACTCTCTGCCCAGATTGCCCCGGCGATGACGGCAAAAGTCCAGAGTGGAAACACGAATGCAACCAGGCGGTAGGAAAGTTGATCAAGTACTTCAAGACTTGGAACTCGCTGCAGCCAAGCCGGCCGTTCACCTCTCTCTTCAACTCGTTCAAGGTATAGGTAGGCGCCCGCAGTTACATTTGCAAGTAAGAAAACTCCACCAGAGATAATTGCAGCGATTACATGGATAACCAGCCATGGTGACTTTAAGGCAGGAACAAGTGGTGAGCTATCGCGATATAACAGCGTGATTGCTGTGCCAAGTGTGAGTAGGACTGAAATGGAAATAAAAAGTCCAAGCCAACGAAGGTCATACTTTCGCAATGCAACCAAATAGGCGCCAGTAAATGCAAGCGCTCCGGTGATTGAGAACTCATACATGTTTCCCCATGGGACGTGTTTGGCAGAAACTCCACGAGCAACAACGCCTGCGAGTAATAAAACGAATCCCAAAATCATCAAGGCTGTTGCGATACGAGCAGTTTTCTCCGTGCGCTTGTAATCCAGAGTTTTTACCAGAAGATTTCCAGCTGTTGAATCAGCGTTCTCCGGTGTGCGCACGGCAAAAGCTGTTTCAAATGCATGTGCGATAAAAGAGCAGGTAAATACAGCCATTGCAGAGTAAACGAAGTAATTAGAGATGTAGGCCCACGTAGTCTGCATTACTGCTCTCCTTTAACAAATGAAATAAATTTATTAACTTCTACTTCAAGACCTGGCGCACTATTTTTTGCCAGTCCTGCGACTTCAACTCCACTATCTGTCACGCGAATCCAGATTCTGCGACGACGACCATAGAGGGAGGTCAGCAGTCCTGCGATGGCAAGAATAGCGCCGATGAGCGCATAACTCTTTCCGGGATCTTGCACCACCTGCAGATTGACCCATGGAAGAACAGTCTCCAGTGTGATGGAGCCGCCAGGATAGTTATATGTATCACCCGGCTTAACAGAACCTAGGCCAATCTGCTTCAAGGTAGTTGTATCAATTTTATAAACAGATTGAGGCACTCCAGAATCTAGTCCGAGGTCACCTTCCCAGATAGAAAAGAGTAGTTTCGGATCAAGTAACTCTGGGTAGATAGATATCGCACCCTGTGAAGTGGTTCGGGCATTGGTGGGAACAAATGAGGCAACGAAGCCAATGGAAGGTTGCGCATCTGGAACTTTAATTGCTCCGATGGATCTCAAATTTCCATCTTGCGGAAGAAATGGCACGGGGCCTTGAAATACAACGTTCTTAAATTCATCGCGCACTGTGACTACCGGGCTATACCCATTTGCTTGCAGATACACCCGAGCGTTACCAAAGGTAAGGGGTTTATTCACCTTAATAGTCTGCTTACTAGTTTTGCCTTCGTCTGTAACCGTCACCCAGGCGGTGTAATCAAGTGGGGCACTTGTCTTCGGATCGTACTTGGCAAGGAATTTATCAACCTTAATTTGGAAAGGTTGTAGGGAGTTATCGCTCTTAAGTTTTCCAAATGAAAGTGTGTCATAGGTTGTGGGCACATTGATAAATCTTTCGCCCACATTGACAATGGCATAACCATTCATTCCGAAGAGGGAACCGAAGCTGACTCCGATCAAGATTAGGATTAAGGAGAGATGAAAGAGTAGGTTTCCAGTTTCTCGCAAGTAACCCTTCTCTGCTGAGAGCGAATTCTCTTCAACTCGAACTCGAAATCTATTCTTACTAAACCAACTCTTTGCCCGATCTAATGCATCATGCGTGGTTGCAAAGTTTTCGTAATGTGCAAGTCGAGCTAAATTCTTTGGAGTAGCAGGAGGCTTTGCCAGCATTGCTTTGTAGTGTTCAACCGAACGCGGAAGTACGCAACCGATAAGTGAGATGAAAAGTAGTATGTAAATTGCACTAAACCACGGTGAGGCATAGACATCAAAAAGTGATGCTCGTTCATACCAGCGCGCAAGATCAGGGTTCGCCTTAAAAAAATCACGGACCGCCATCGGATTTGCTGGTCGTTGTGGAATTAAAGAGCCCGGAATTGCAGCAATTCCCATGAGCATGAGAAGAATGAGAGCGGTACGCATGCTTGTGAGTTGTCGCCAGGCATATCTACACAGTGCCAAGAAGCCTAACTCTGGTAACTCTCTCTGCTCGGTCATTAAATCACCGGGCTAAAATCTGAAATAAGTGAACGTAGCGAAATCATCAAATCTGACCAGAATCCCAAGAGTTGCAGCACGCCAATCACAATAAGAAGAGAGCCACCAAACTTTGTAATCAAATCTCCTCTTCGCACCATGAATTTACGCAGAGATTGAGATTTATCTAGATACAAGCCGGTGGCAATAAATGGAATTCCCAGACCAAGGCAATAGCCCAGTGAAAGAATCGCACCGCGCACCGCACTTGATTCTTGAAAAGCCAAGGTCTGCACTGTCGCTAAGGCTGGACCAATGCATGGTGTCCATCCAACACCGAAGAGGAATCCGAGTAGTGGTGCACCAATTAGTCCACCAGTAGTTGAAATCTTTGGTTTAAGAGTTGGCATCATTGGAAATAGACCAATAAATATAAGCCCCATGAGAATTGTAAAGACCCCAAGTACTTGAGTAATTAACTCTTCATTGGTTGCAACGCGAGAGCCAAGTGCTCCAAACAGGGCGCCGTAAGAGATAAAGAGTGCACTAAATCCACATACAAATAAGAATGAGCCAAGAAGCACTTTTCCGCGAGAATTCGAAAAACCGGCAGCGAAGGCGAGATAGCCAGGAACAAGAGGTAGAACGCAAGGGGATATAAATGAGATGAGACCAGCAACTATCGCTAGTGGCATAGCGGTTAGCAAAAATCCGCTCATGATCTGATCAACAAAGAAATTGGTCATTCGGCCGAGACCTTTTCAATTAAATCCTTCAAGGATGAGACTGTGACAGCACCGGAAATACGCGCAGCTACCTTGCCATTCTTATCAATGACAACAGTTGAGGGAATTGCATTGGCAGGCAGCGATTTTCTAAACCCAATGAGAATTGAGTCATCAATCAAAGTCGGGTATGGAACATTTCGTTTTCGCACAAATGCTTCAGCATTGACTGGGTTATCACGCGTTAAGATCCCGATAAATGCCACTTCTGGATACATGGTTGCAAGTGCGGAGAGCGCCGGCTCTTCAGCTCTACATGGTGAGCACCAAGAAGCCCACACGTTAACTATGGCGACTTTACCTACTGAATACGTGTAATTGGTTCCAAGTAAGGTCATTCCTGAAATCGCCGGAGCAGCAATGCGATCACTGGAGTTAATAAATGTAACCGCTCCATCGCCAGAGATGTAACTCTCTTCCGCTTTCGATGCGCCGCCATTACTGCATCCCACCAGCAGTAAGAGCGCCATAACTACCGGAAACAATTTTTTCATATTATTTCTTTGGCAACAGATGCTTTGCTGGTTCAGAGTAGGACGTTCCAGAAATCATTCCCTCGTCATCAAAGTGAATGCTAGTCACCGATGCCAATGTGCACTGGCGCTTGCGTGGATCGTGAATCAGTCTTCGCCCCTCAATGGCACTTCTTAGAATCCAGATAGGTAGTTGATGTGAGACAACAATTGCATCTTTACCTTGGGCAGCATCTCGTGCTTGAAAAACAGCAGCTAACATCCGAGAAATTTGCTCTTCATAAGGTTCACCCCATGATGGTTTCCAAGGATTAACCAGATGTTTCCATGAAGATGGGTGTCTAAGCACCCCGCTCCCAAGTTCGAATTTCTTACCTTCAAATATATTGGCCGCTTCAATCAATTTTTCATCTGTGGTGATACTAAGTGAGTGTGCCCGGGCAATTGGTGCCGCTGTCTCTTGCGCACGTTGTAGCGGTGAGGCATGTACTGCGCCAAGATCAATTGACTTAGACCAATCACCAATCACCTGTGCCATCTCTTGTCCACGTTGTGACAGTCGCCATCCAGGTTGGCGCCCATAGAGAATTTTTTCAGGATTCTCGACTTCGCCATGTCGGATAACGTGAACAATCGAACTCATGGCGCTAATCATAAAGCGTCTATTTCAACCGCTTATCGCTAGGGTAGTGACATGGCACTCATAGCTAATCGAGCCGCCTTTTTCGATGTAGATAACACCCTCGTGCGAGGGTCCACCCTCTACTTTCTCGGAAGAGGCATGTACCAGCGCGGCTTCTTCACAAAGGCGGATATCTCTCGATTTGTGGTCGCCAATCTACGTTTTCGCATGACCGGTACAGAAAAGAAGGAAGTAATTGAAAAGTTTCAAAATGCGGCAACTGATTTTATCGGGGGCCATAAAGTTGAAGATATCAAAAAGGTCGGGGAAGAGATTTACGACGAATTCGTCTCGCCAAAATTGTGGCAAGGAACATTTGAGATTGCAAAATCTCATTTAGATCGCGGTGAAGAAGTTTGGCTAGTAACAGCTGCTCCTCAAGATATGGCAGACATCATTGCCCAACGTTTGGGATTAACGGGAGCACTTGGCAGTAAGGCAAGTATTAAAGACGGTGTTTACACCGGTGAGCTAGAAGGAAAACTTCTGCACGGAATTGAAAAGGCGAAAGCAATACAAAGACTTTCAGACGAACATGGATTTATTCTCCAAGATTGCTATTCATACTCGGATAGCCACAATGACATTCCCTTGTTACAAGCGGTGGGCCACCCTTGCGCAATAAATCCGGATGCCATTCTTCGTATTCGCGCTCTTGCAGAAGGATGGCCCATTCACGATTTTCGTAGAGCTCGATTCGTCAACCGTTTACTTGGGCCGGCTGTCAGCAGAATTGCTGCCCTTGCAACCCTGCTCTCTCCTCGCAAACGCTAACTCGATTGGCACATCAACCTCACTAACGGCTATCGTTGGCAGGTTATGGAAATTCGTTCTTATGCCGATTACCTACGCGCACTCGATGATGCCGCGCTCATCGCCATATTTTCATATCGCCCTGATCTAATCACTCCAGTTCCACCAGATATCGCAAGCTTGGCTGTGCGTGCATCTTCTGCACCTAGTCTTGCTCGCGCAGTTGATGGACTTAACAAGTGGCAGCTACAGGTCCTTGAAGCATGTGCAGTGATGAATGAACCATTTACTGAAAAGGAAATTGCTTCGGTCACAGAAAAATCTGCTCTCTTTGTTCTGCCTGGGCTAATTGAGCGAGGTCTGATCTATCAGGATAAAGATGGCCTTCGGGTGCCATCAACGCTTCGGGAAGTCCTCGGAAATGAAATTGCTGGACTTGGCCCCGCATCTCTTGGAACTCTGAAATTAAAGAAGTTAGAAGAAGCACCTGATGCAGCGAAAAAAGTTCTTGATGCCATGCTCTGGGGACCACCACGCGGTGCGATAAGTGATCTCAAGAAGCCCAGCGCTGGCGTTCAGTGGTTACTAGATGAAAAGTTTCTGATTGCATTTAATCAACAAACTGTTGTCATGCCACGCGAAGTAGCGCTGTACTTGCGTGGAAATAAAGTTCATCGCCAACTTGAAAGTGTTCAGCCATCAGTTACTGGCGCAGCCCGTGATCCGCGTAATGTGCAACTAGCTGCGATTGCAAATATCACCACCTTCCTGCGCTGGACTGAAGAGGTATTGAACTTTTGGGCGCAAGAGCCTGCCACAGCACTTCGTTCTGGTGGCTTAGGTGTGCGAGAACTAAAGGAGCTATCGGCTCATCTAGGTGTCGATGAAACATGTGCCGCATTTGTTGCAGAAGTTTCATATCTAGCAGGGCTGCTCACCATTGATCCGGATGACAAAATTTTGCCTACTCACCAATTTGATATTTGGCTTACCCAGAGTGTTTCTGTGCGCTGGCAATCACTGGCATCTGCTTGGTATATCTCATCGCGAATGTCAGGACTTGTTGGCAAAGAGGGACAGAAGAATGTTGCACCACTAGGTCCCGAGTTAGATCGTGCAATGGCTGCGGCCACCAGACGATTGGTTCTGCAACTACTCAATGAAAATTCTGCTATCGCCCCAGATCTTGATTCACTTCACCAATCTGCACAGTGGCTGGCACCGAGTAAACGTTCAGGTGGGCTGCAACTTGATTATGTGACATGGACGCTGCGCGAAGCCGAATGGCTGGGAATTACTGGCCAAGGAGTCATCTCCGCATACGGTATTGATTTCTTGCAGGGTGGCGACAACGAATCAATTAATACAGATCTGCCACAGCCTGTTGATCACATACTTATCCAAAGTGATAACACCGCAATCGCACCAGGCCCTCTAGAACATGAAGTGGCGCAAGATTTAGCCCTGATTGCAGATGTGGAATCACGTGGCGGAGCAACTGTCTATCGATTCTCGGAAAGCTCAATTCGCCGAGGACTCGATCATGGACGTACTGGTGAAGAAATCATCAAATTTTTAAGCAAGACTTCTAAGACTCCTATGCCGCAACCACTTGAGTACCTAATCGCCGATGTTGCAAAAAAGCATGGGAAATTGCGTGTGGGAAATACCGCTTCATTTATTCGTTGTGAGGATTCAACTCTCATCACCCAAATCATGGGAGATAAGCGACTTGAGATCTTGGGTCTGCGCAAGATTGCACCTGAGGTACTTATTTCTGGCCACGATGCAGCAGAGGCGATGAATGTGTTGCGCAGTTGTGGCTACTTGCCGGCCGCAGAAGATTCTCGAGGACTTCTTTTGAGTGGCCCGCGAATTCAACGAGCGCAAAGTAAGGCACGGCCTCCAAGAATAATCGGTGAAATTGATCGCCCCGATGAAATTCATATTGCAGGTGCGCTGCGAGCGCTTCGCACCGGTGAGAAATCCAGTCGTAAGCAGAGCACCATGCGCAACATTGCAACAGAGGCGTTGGGTTCACTTCCTCGCACAACTGCAAATGAAACCCTCGAGCTCTTAAGTGATTACTTACAGAATCAACCATCAACATCGCTCTCTATTGGCTATGCCGATAACAATGGTCTCGTTTCTCACCGCATTATTGATCCCTTAAAACTATCGGCCGGCTCACTGGTCGCGCGAGATCACGCCACCGGTGAAGTACAGACCTTTAGAATCGCTCGAATTACGGGGGTGGCTGCGCTATGACAAGCGAGAAGGTGGCCCAATACGGCAGACTTGAGCCTATGTTGGCCGCCCTAGAAGCACTTGTTCGCTGTGAATCACCCAGCGATGATCTTGGTGCATGTCGGTCGGTTGTCACACTTGCCAGTGATATTGCCACGCGTGTGCTCGGTGTTCCGGCACAGATAAAAGAGATTGAAGGCCGTCCTGTTTTTTGGTGGGGCGCTGAATCACCTGATGTTGTTGTCCTGGCACATCTCGACACCGTCTGGCCTGTTGGTTCCTATCAACCTATCTGGGAAATCAAGGGCGATGTTCTACGCGGGCCTGGCACATTTGATATGAAGGCTGGATTTATTCAAGCACTCTATGCCCTTAAGGGAATTGAAGGCTCTGTTGCCCTCATTGCAACTACCGATGAAGAGACCGGAAGTCATTGCTCAAAAGCTTTGATCAAAGAAGTCTCATCAAAGGCGAAGGCAGTTCTAGTACTTGAAGCATCACTTGATGGAAAGGTGAAGACAGGTCGGAAAGGAACTGCGATGTATCAGATTGCAGTTCATGGCCTGGCATCTCATGCTGGCCTCGAACCTGAAAAGGGAGTCAACTCCACTACTGAGATTGCTCACATAATTCTTAAGCTTTCCGCTCTGGAAAATAGTGAACATGGAACGACTGTTGTGCCAACCCTGCTCAGCTCCGGAAATACCACAAATACCGTTCCTGATTTAGCAACACTTGATATTGATGCCCGCTCATTTTCACAATCAGAACTTGAAAGAGTTGATCGTGAGATTCGCACGCTCGTTGCCGAAAATCCCAACGCTCGCATTGAAGTTACTGGCGGACTTAATCGTCCCCCACTACAACCCACTTCTACCAAAGCGCTCTATGAGCGAGCCGAGAAAGTTGCGGCAGCAATGGGAATGCCTGCCTTAGGTTCGGCTGAAGTAGGCGGGGCTAGTGATGGAAACTTTGCTGCTGCCGCAGGTGCGCAAGTTCTAGATGGACTTGGCGCCGTAGGTGGCGGGGCACATGCACCACATGAATGGGTCAGTATTTCTTCGATGCAACCCCGCAGCGAATTCCTGCATGCCTTTATTAAGGATTTGCTTTCATGAGCGATGGCCCATTAATCGTTCAGAGCGATAAAACACTTCTTCTTGATGTTGACCACATTCTTTCCACTGAGTGCAGACGTGCGATTGCACCGTTTGCAGAGCTAGAGCGCTCCCCTGAACATATACATACCTACCGTTTAACCAATCTTGGACTCTGGAATGCGCGCGCAGCTGGACACGATGCAGAGCTAGTAATTGATACTCTGATTAAGTATTCACGCTATGCCGTTCCTCATTCACTACTTGTTGATATTGCCGAAACGATGTCCCGCTATGGCCGTTTGCGACTAGAAGCTGACCCTGTTCATGGACTTATTCTTGCCACCACTGACGTTGGAGTGCTGGAAGAAGTAATTCGAGCAAAGAAGATTGCACCGCTACTTGGTATAAGAATTGATAATGAAACAATTGCCGTTCATCCGAGCCAACGTGGTCAGATCAAGCAATCACTTCTTCGCCTTGGCTGGCCAGCCGAAGATTTTGCAGGTTACGTCGATGGTCAAGCACATGAGATTGCACTCAAGCAAGATGGCTGGAAGATTCGCCAATACCAAGAGCATGCCGCCGAAGGATTCTGGCATGGTGGTTCAGGTGTTGTAGTTCTTCCGTGTGGAGCTGGAAAGACAATTGTGGGCGCTGCCGCAATGGCGCATGCCAAGGCGACAACTCTTATTCTTGTCACCAACACCATTGCCGCCCGTCAGTGGCGTTCTGAATTACTCAAGCGCACAACACTCAATGATGACGAGATCGGTGAATACTCTGGCTCAAAGAAAGAGATTCGCCCAGTAACAATTGCCACATACCAAGTGATGACAAAGAAGAAGAATGGCGTCTATGCCCATCTTGATCTCTTTGATACTCACGACTGGGGGCTGATCATCTATGACGAAGTGCATCTACTTCCTGCGCCAATCTTTCGTTTCACAGCCGATATTCAATCGCGCAGACGGTTAGGCCTGACTGCAACTCTTGTCCGTGAAGA
>CAIXKQ010000116.1 GCA_903920065.1 uncultured Actinomycetes bacterium | reverse complement strand
CGGTTTGCCACATGTGACATCTCATGGGCAATGACTCCCTGAAGTTCATCGCGATCCATGACTTCTAGAATTCGTGTAGTACATGCAATCAGTGCGTGTTCAGGGTTGCGTCCGGTTGCAAATGCGTTGGGCGCAGAATCTTCTACGATTGCCACCTTAGGCATAGGTAGACCACTTGCAATCACCACTTCTTCGATCACATTAAAGAGTTCAGGTGCATCTTCTCGGGTAATAACTTTGGCACCTGTCATTGTGAGTACTAATTTATCTGAGCCATAGTAAGAGCCCCACACGCCAATGAGTGATATCCCAACAGCAAAGGGAACAATGGTTGAAGCTGTACCGGCTCCAAAATAAGTTAATACGGCGTATGCGACAAGCCAGGTGAGAACTCCCATTGCTGCAAGAAGGAAATAGGTCTTTCCTTTATTGGCAGCGGCGAGTGCGCGAAAGTTATTCTCAGCCATAGAACTTGCTAGAACTTAACGCCAGGAACGTTGCGATCTGTTGGATTCTCAACCTCGTAAAAGTCACGTGCATCTACCTTGGCAAAGCCAGCAAAGAAGCTGGTGGGAATGGTTTTAACGGCTGTGTTGAGTGAGCGCACAGTGTCGTTATAGAACTGACGTGCAAAGGAAACTTTATTCTCAGTTGTAGAAAGTTCTTCTTGCAGAGATAAGAAGTTTGCCGATGCTTTTAGATCTGGATACGCCTCAGCAACTGCAAGTAAACCTTTGAGTGCATTTGTCAGAGCGCCATCTGCTGCTGCAACGTCAGCAACTGTTGTTGCACTTGTTGCCTTTGCCCGCGCTGTGACAACGGCGTCAAATGTTGATTGTTCGTGGGCTGCATAACCTTTAACGGTCTCTACTAAATTTGGAATCAGATCTGCGCGTCGCTTGAGCTGTACTTCAATCTGCGCGAATGCTTCATCGACAGTGATGTTTAGACGAATGAGGCGGTTGTATTGAGCAATAAAAAATAGAACCAAAAGTACGACTGCGCCGATGACTATATATTCCATAATGTGTTCAACCTTCTGGTGGGTAGTTGTATTCCCCAGATATAGGCTATCCGAGGAGCTATTTGATCTTGCTCTGGTGAAAATTCATAAAGGAGCGGCTTGGGGTTGGCCCGCGCTGTCCTTGGTAACGTGATGCGTAAATGGCTGAACCGTATGGATGTTCAGCAGGGGACGAAAGTCTAATCAGGCAGAGCTGACCGATTTTCATGCCCGGGAATAACTTCACTGGCAAGTTAGCAACATTCGATAGTTCCAGGGTGATGTGTCCAGAAAATCCAGGATCAATAAATCCTGCAGTGGAATGTGTGAGAAGTCCTAGGCGGCCCAGTGAAGATTTGCCCTCTAGCCGCCCGGCGATGTCATCGGGAAGAGTGATAATTTCATAGGTGCTTGCCAATACGAATTCACCTGGGTGCAAGATAAATGCTTCGCCATCTTCGGCAACAACTTCGCGAGTGAGCTCAGGTTGTTCCAGTGATGGATCGATGACCGAATATTTATGATTTTCAAAGACGCGGAAGAATTTATCCAGGCGGACATCGACAGAGGAAGGTTGAATCATCGCCTCTTCAAAAGGCTCAACGGCCACGCGGCCCGCCGTTATTTCGGCGCGAATATCGCGATCACTAAGAAGCACGGCGCGAGCCTACCTTTGTGGGCTTAGAAAAAGGAGTCCGGCGCGCTTGCCTAAGTTACTGGCGGGTAGCATTATTGCGCCATGAGCCATTACACAGCCAACCTGCGCGATATTGAATTCTGCCTCTTTGACCTACTTGGTCGCGAAAAAGTACTGGGTACTTCTATCTACTCTGAACTCGATCGCGAGACCGCGATGGGAATGTTAGAAGAGATGAAGCGTTTATGTGAGAACGATTTAGCTGCTTCCTTTGTTGAAGGCGATCGAGTTGGCGCGATCCTGAACAAAGAGACTGGCAATGTAAATCTGCCTGCGAGCTTTATTAAATCTTACAAGTCATACATTGATGGTGAATGGTGGCGACTTGATGCACCTGTTGAACTCGGTGGAATGAAAGTTCCAGCAAGTATTCGTTGGGCGATTGCCGAAATGGTTCTTGGATCAAATCCTGCAGTTCACCTCTATGCCTCTGGTTATGCATTTGCCCATGTTGCATTTCTATTAGGCACAGATGTTCAGAAAACAATGGCGAAACATATGGTTGAGCGTCATTGGGGCGCCACGATGCAATTGACTGAACCAGATGCTGGTTCAGATGTTGGAGCTGGTCGAACAAAAGCTGTGCAGCAAGCAGATGGAACGTGGCATATCACCGGAAATAAGCGATACATCACTTCCGGCGATGCCGACTTCTATGAGAATGTGATGCACTTTGTACTCGCTCGTCGTGAAGGTGGCGGACCAGGAACAAAAGGTTTATCACTCTTTCTTATTCCTAAATTCATGTTCGATCTTGAAACAGGTGCACTAGGAAAACGTAACGGCGTATATGTCACAGCCCTGGAAAGTAAAATGGGCCTTAATGTTTCTGCTACCTGTGAAGTAAATCTTGGTGAGAAAGAACCTGCCGTTGGCTATCTACTCGGTGATGTCCATCAAGGAATCTTTCAAATGTTTAAAATTATCGAATTTGCTCGCATGATGGTGGGAACTAAGGCGATTGCAACCTTATCTGCCGGCTATCTGCAAGCACTCTCCTATGCCAAGGTCCGCGTGCAAGGTGGCGATATGAAGGTGATGAACGACAAGGCAAGCCCGCGCGTAACAATCATTAAGCATCCAGATGTTCGTCGCTCATTGATGGTGCAGAAGGCTTACTCCGAAGGTATGCGCGCACTCGTGCTCTATACCGCCTCTATCCAAGATGAGATTGAATTGGCGCGAGCAGCCGGGGAAGAAGAGAAGTTAGAGAAGATGGAACGCCTGAACGATCTCTTGCTTCCAGTTGTTAAAGGATTCGGTTCTGAAAAATCATGGACGCTTCTTGGGACTGAATCGCTACAAACATTTGGTGGCGCCGGATTTACCCAAGATTGGCCACTAGAACAATATGTGCGCGATGCCAAGATTGATACTTTGTATGAAGGCACAACGGCAATCCAAGGTTTGGACTTCTTCTTCCGCAAAGTTGTAAAAGATGGTGGCCGCGCACTTGGTTTACTTGGCAAAGAGATTCAAACATTTGCCGAAAGTGGAGGTGCACATGCTGCTGAGAAGCAAGCACTTCTTAAGGCACTGGCTGATCTCAATGGAATTATCGGCGTGCTTGTTGGCCATGCGATGGCATCGCAAGAGAAGTCAGATGAAATTTATAAGGTGGGCTTAAGTACTTCACGTGCGCTGATGGCAGTCGGTGATGTCATTATCACTTGGCTTCTGCTTCGTCAGGCAGATATTGCAGCAGAAAAATTAGCTGCTGGTGCTGGCAAAGATACTGACTTCTACACCGGAAAAATTGCATCGGCGAAGTTCTTTGTTGCAACAGTTCTTCCGCATATCACTGCAGATCGCAAGATTGTGGAAGCAACTGACTCCACTATTATGGAGATTCCGGAGTCTGCTTTCTAACCAATCTAAGATAAACTCATTGGATGCTCTCAAAACATCGTGGTGAGTTTTTACTAGTACTGGGAGCTTTCTTCTTCTCTGCCAATGGCATTACCTCAACTGTTGTTTTAGAACATATGCCAGCCCTTCGCCTGGCACAGATTCGCTCAATTTCAGTAGCGCTCATCCTGCTTGCCTACCTTCTTGTTAAGGCCCCGCATCTCATAAAGATTTCTAAGGCGCAGATCCCTTACTTTGCACTCTATGGGGTTGTGGGATTCGCACTCGTTAATTTCGGTTACTTCCTCGGTATCGAGCGCGGGGTGCCGCTAGGCCTTGTTCTCATTATCGAATTCACCTCAAGTATCTGGATCGTTCTCTGGATTAAGTTTGTGCGGCGCGGATTTGTCGCACGCGATATGTGGGTAGCTGTCGCCTTATGTATGGCAGGTCTAATCTTGGTTTCCCAGGCTTGGGATGGCTTCACCTTTGATCTGATTGGAATCGCTGGCGCACTCGGTAGCGCATTTGCATTGGCTGCATATTTTCTGATGAGTGAAAAGATTGGCAAAGGTCGCGAACCGATTGCCATGCTTCTGATTGGTATGAGCTTTGCATCCCTCTTCTGGCTCGTTGTATTACCCCCATGGAACTTTCCTTTTGAAGTGTTTTCGATGCAGATGGATATGGGTGGAATCGCTCAGGGCTTCGCGATACCTGGTTGGTTACTCATTGCCTATGTTGTAATACTCGGAACAGTTGTGCCATATCTCTGCGTGCTTTCAGGTATGCGTTTACTTTCGGCATCGACAAGCAGCGTGATTGGAATGCTGGAGCCTGTCATAGCTGGCGGCTTTGCTTGGATCTGGTTTGGTCAGAGTTGGAATTTCATACAACTACTAGGCGCCGCAACTGTGTTGATTGGAATCTATTTAGCAGATCGCGCTAAGAACGTAGCGCCAAAAATAAATTAACTGCTAGCTACTCGTTCCAGCCGCCATCACCTGGCGCAGTCGGTTGAATATCATTTGTTGTACCAGTTGATTGTGTGAAGTCACGGCCAGAACCAACATTAGGTGCCATATCAAAGAAGCGGGCAAAGTGGAGTTGGGCAGAGACTGTAATCGTGCGAGTTGGTCCGTTACGGTGCTTTGCCACAATGAAGTCTGCTTCACCTGATCGGTTCTGTGAGTCATACATATCATCGCGGTGGAGCAAGATAACGACGTCTGCATCTTGTTCGATAGAACCAGATTCACGAAGGTCTGAGAGCATCGGGCGCTTATCTGTGCGTTGTTCCGGGCCACGATTGAGCTGTGAGATTGCAATAACTGGAACATCTAGTTCTTTTGCCATCAACTTTAATTGACGCGAGAATTCAGAGACTTCTTGCTGGCGGTTCTCCACCTTTTTACCTGATGTCATCAGCTGCAGGTAGTCAATAACAACAAGCTTGAGATTGTGGCGTTGCTTTAAGCGGCGTGCTTTTGCGCGAATCTCCATCATAGAAAGGTTCGCTGAATCATCAATAAATAACGGTGCATCGGAGATCTCACCCATACGGCGAGCAAGCTTTGACCATTCGTCATCACTGAGTTGTCCGGAACGAATGCTGTTAAGACCCACGCGCGCTTCGGCAGAGAGCATGCGCATTGTGATTTCAGATTTCGACATTTCAAGAGAGAAGATGACGGCAGTTTGGTTATCGTGAATTGCGGCGTGACGGGCAATATCAAGACCGAGCGTTGATTTACCGACGGCAGGACGAGCTGCAAGAATAATCATATTTCCAGGATGGAATCCGTGTGTGAGTTGATCTAGATCGCGGAAACCAGATTTAACACCTTCAGCGCCAACGCCTTTTGAAATAGCTTCAATTTCATCAAGTGCTTGCGGCAGTAAAGTATTGAGTTGCACATAATCTTCAGAAGAGCGTCGCTCTGTTACTGCATAGACCTCTGCCTGCGCAGCATCAACTGCGTCATCTACTTCGCCATTTTGATCATAGCCAAGTTGAACAATCTTTGTTCCTGCTTCCACAAGTCTGCGCATGATTGCATGTTCAAGCACAATCTTTGCGTAGTAGCCGGCGTTAGCAGCGGTTGGCACAGAAGAGATAAGTGTGTGTAAATATGGCGCGCCACCTGCGCGCGCAATGTCTCCGCGCTTTGTGAGTTCTGCGGCAACAGTGATTGCATCCGCTGGTTCACCGCGACCATAGAGATCTAGAATTGCATCATAGATCAGTTCATGTGCTGGTCTATAGAAATCACGTTCACGTAACACTTCAACAACATCTGCAATCGCATCTTTTGATAACAACATTCCACCGAGAACAGATTGTTCTGCTTGAAGATCTTGTGGTGGTGTGCGCTCAAACTCAGCCCCAACAGTGTTGTACTGCCCGTTACGTTGGGAGTTATTGGGTAGTTCTGCGATGCTCACGAGGCGTACCTTCCTCTAGCGCACTGACAAATGCGAAGCGCCCTGGGGGTAAAGGTGTGGATAAAGCCCTCTTCTATGTGTAAAAGGGTGTGGAGAAGGTGTGTGTAACTCACGCCTAACGGTGGATAGCCTGCCAATTGAGCGTGGAAAGGTGGGGAGAAAAGTAAATTAGGAGTTCTCACCTGGTGAGATATCACCTGTTATTCACTTTCCTGCGGAACACTTCGCACATGATTGTTGATTACGCCCTCTACCAAAATGGCGTCAGATATTCCCAGCCTTCCAATCTTGGAGAACTTATTCAGCGCGCAAAGAGCGATGGGGGCTTTGTCTGGTTAGGTCTTGCGGAGCCTACCGAGAATGAATTTAACAAGATCGTTGGCGACTTTAAATTCCATCCGCTAGCAATCGAAGATGCAATCACCGCCCATCAACGTCCAAAATTTGAAGAGTACCCAGGTGTACAAGCGTTGGTACTCAAGACCGCCTTCTATGAAGAGAAGGGGAGTTTAATTTCTACCGGGGAAATCTTCTGCTTCATTGGAGAATATTTCATTGTTGTCGTACGCCACGGCAACGGTGCTCCACTAGTTAATACACGTCATCACTTAGAGAACAACCCAGAGCAATTAGCAAAAGGACCCTACGCAGTTGCGCATGCGATTCTTGATCACGTTATTGATTGTTACATCGATATCTCCATCGAACTCGAAGCTGACGTGCTACAAGTAGAGCATAAAGTTTTTGGAGATACCAGAGAAAGTGCCTCACAGGAGATTTATCTCTTGAAACGCGAAGTTATTGAATTTCGTCATGCAATTGATCCACTGCTCTCGCCACTTCAGCAGATAGCAAGTATTGGTGCCCGCAATATTCCGGCCGAACTCACGCCATTTTTCCGAGATACCCTCGACCACTTATCACGCGCATCTGATGCAGCATCTGGCCTAGATGCGCTACTCACATCTGCCCTACAAGCAGAGATTGCGCAAGTGCAGCTTCAGCAAAATAGCGATATGCGCAAGATAACTTCATATGTGGCGCTGGCATCTGTTCCCACCATGGTTGCTGGAATTTACGGGATGAACTTTGAAACTATGCCCGAATTACGCTGGGAATTTGGATACCCAGCCGTCATCGGTTCACTACTCGTCATTACCGTTGTTCTATATAGGAAATTCAAGAAATCTGGTTGGCTCTAAATTAATTGGTGAAATAAGAAAGCCCGTCGCAGATTGCGACGGGCTTAACTTATAACTGAAGATCTATTAAGCAGAAACCACAGTCAAGTTAACAGTTGCAACAATGTTATGTGCAAGTGAGACCTTAACGGCGTGTGTGCCTATCTTCTTGATGTGACCAGTTGTCTTGAGGTTATGGCGATCGATATCAACTGATGTTGCGCTCTTGATTGCAGCAGCAATGTCTTTATCTGTTACAGAACCGAAGAGGCGACCAGCTGTGCCGGTCTTGACCTTGACGGTCACTGATGCCTTCTCAAGTGTTGCCTTAATCTCTTTAGCGTGATCGAGATCGCGGACTTCGCGGGCAGCACGTGCACGACGGATTCCTTCGATCTGCTTCTCGCCACCAAGTGACCAGACGATTGCAACGCCACGTGGCAACAAGAAGTTGCGTGCGTAGCCATCTTTAACAGTGACAACATCGCCAGCGTTTCCGACCTTATTTACTTCACGAGTAAGGATGAGTTTCATAGTTCTTAGCTCCCTTATCGCGCTGAAGATGTGTAAGGCAGTAGCGCTACTTCACGGCTGTTCTTGACAGCTGTTGCTACTGAACGTTGGTGTTGTGTGCAAGCACCTGTTACTCGGCGAGCGCGGATCTTGCCGCGGTCAGAGATGTACTTGCGTAGGGTCGCAATATCTTTGTAATCGATATATGTGACCTTGTCACGGCAGAAGCTGCAAGGCTTCTTCTTAAACTTCTTATTAAGAGCTGCT
>CAIXKQ010000115.1 GCA_903920065.1 uncultured Actinomycetes bacterium | reverse complement strand
GTTTAAAGAAAGTGGCGCCAATGTTGAAGAGGTAGCTATCGCCGCGGTCGGAGGTTTCGGCCGCGGCGAACTATCTCCAGGTTCGGATCTAGATATTGTTATTGTGCATAACGGATCCCTACCTGAAACTCAGTTGGGAGAATTAGTAAATAAGATTCTGTATCCGATTTGGGATAAAAAGATAAAGGTTGACTACTCCGTCCGCACCCGCGCGGAGGCACGAGATGCCGCCAGTGAAGATCTCAAAGTGATCCTTGGTCTATTAGATATCAGGCTGGTCTGCGGCAGTGCTGATCTTGTTGCCGGCGTGCAAATTGATGCGTTGGATGAATGGCGAAAGAATTCCAAGGGCAGACTCGTTGAACTAGAGCATTCTCTCACTGAACGCCATCAACGTTTTGGAGAATTGGCATATTTGCTAGAGCCTGACCTTAAAGAAGCTCGTGGCGGATTACGAGATATCACTGCGCTGCGTGCAATTCATAAAAGTGGAACGATTTCGATCCCGATAGAGAAAATAAGTGTTGCTGAATCGATTCTTTCCAATGTGAGAGAGGCCCTTCATACCGTCAGCGGTCGCGATAAGGACAAGTTGTTTTTTCAGGAGCAAGATAAAGTGGCAGCGCTCTTGGGTTATTCCGATGCCGATGCCCTGATGAGTGAAGTTGCGCAGGCTGCTCGTTCGGTTGATTACCTTCTAGATTCAACCTGGTATCGATATGCACATAAAGGCAAAGATGGTGCTGGACGATTCCTACGTCGCGTTCGCAGCACAACCATTTCACGCGATATCAGCGTTTCAAATAAAGAAGTAGTTATTGATCCCAGCGCAGATTTTGTATGTGATCCAGTGATTGGATTACGTGCTGCAGCATCGGCTGCTCAATTAGGACTTCCATTGTCGATGGACTCACTTGAGCGTTTATCAGAATCACTTGGAAATGGTCTGGGTCACCTTCCCAATCCTTGGCCACGTGATGCTCGTGAGAACCTGATTTCACTTATCGGTGCAGGTGCTGCGATGGTGCAAGTCTTTGAAGCCCTTGATCAGGAAGAAGTTCTCTTTGCTTGGATACCAGAGTGGAAAGCCGTTCGTTCACTACCGCAGCGAAATGTATTGCACCGCCATACTGTTGATAGGCACATGGTTGAGACAGCTGTGCATGCGGCAGCACTAACTCGAAAAGTTCACAGACCCGACTTACTTCTCTTTAGCGCGCTCTTTCATGACATTGGAAAGGGCAGCGAGGAAGACCATTCTGAAAGAGGGGAAAGACTCATTGAGCCACTTGCCCTGCGCATTGGTTTTTCCACCGAGGATATTGCCACCATAAAGCTATTGGTTAAACACCACCTACTGCTTTCAGCAACAGCTACGCGCCGAGATTTAGATGATCCGGCAACTATCACTTCAGTTGCAGAAGTAATTCCAGATTTACAGTCCCTAGAACTCTTACATGCCCTCAGCATTGCCGATGGTGAGGCAACCGGGCGAGCTGCATGGAGTGATTGGAAAGCCTCACTTGTGGCAGAGCTTGTAAATCGGGTGGAGAAAGCAATTACAGATAACACGGTTGCCCAGCAACCTGAACTCACGGATGCACAACGTGCCCGCGCCGAATCGGGCGTGCTTTCGGTCAGCATTGAAGATCGTGGTGATGTCTATGCCATCGAGATAGTTGTGCCAGATAGCACTGGCTTGCTCTCTATTGTGGCTGGCGTGCTCAACGTCATGCGCCTTGATGTCAGATCCGCTCGAACCAAATCTGTTGCCCAAGCAGCGGTGATGCAATGGATTGTTATCCCGGACCCTCATGCTCCTGCATTAACTCAAGAGAAGTTGCATCAGGAACTCACCAGAGCTCTGGAGAATAAGAGTTCGCTTGCATCACGAATCCAAGAACGTATCGATACATATGCCCAGCTACCTACTATTCCCGTTCCCGCACCTGTTGTTGAGACCTTTATGGATGCGGCAACTGATGCAACCATTATTGAGGTGAGAAGCCACGATCAACCAGCGCTGCTATTTCGTATCGGAGATTCAATTACCCGAAGCAATATTGATATTCGCTCTGCCATTGTCACGACACTGGGGGCCGAAGCCATTGACACCCTTTATGTGAGTGAAATTGGGGGAGGCCCACTGAGCGCCGAACGTGCCAACGATGTGGCGATTCGAATTCGAGCAGCCCTGAAGTAGAGTTCCCCCACTATGTTTGATTCGCTCTCATCGAAATTTGCCGGTGCATTTGGTGCACTTCGTGCAAGAGGCAAAATTTCTGAAAAAGACATCGAACTCACCACCCTAGAGATTCGCCAGGCTCTTCTTGAAGCTGATGTTGCGCTAGAAGTTGTGGAGAGTTTCACAGCACAAGTACAGAGCAAGTCACTGGAGTTACTATCAACTCTTCAGGCAGGAACAAATCAAGCACAGGCAATCTTCGATGTCGTAAACCAGGAACTCACCGAAATTCTTGGTGGGGGAGCACGTCGGATCCGCTTTGCCAAGAAACCTCCCACCGTCATCATGTTGGCTGGTTTACAAGGTGCCGGTAAAACGACTCTGGCTGCAAAGTTAGCTAAATTTTATAAAGATCAAGGTGAGACCCCAATTCTTGTTGCATCAGATTTGCAACGTCCAAATGCGGTAAATCAATTGCAGGTAGTTGGCCAATCTGTTGGAGTTCCAGTATTTGCTCCGGAACCCGGAAATGGTGTGGGAAATCCGGTAACCGTTGCGCGAGATGCCATTGCCTTTGCTACATCAAAACTCCACAGTATGGTCATTGTTGATACCGCCGGACGCTTAGGTGTGGATCAAGAGCTAATGAATGAAGCAATCGCGATTCGTGATGCGGTCACACCCGATGAAATTCTCTTTGTTGTCGATGCCATGATTGGCCAAGATGCCGTTCGCACAGCACAAGCGTTTCAAAATGGTGTTGGCTTTGATGGAGTTGTGCTCACCAAGCTTGATGGTGATGCGCGTGGTGGAGCAGCACTGTCGATTGCCGCACTTACTGGTCGCCCGATTATGTTTGCATCGACCGGTGAAAAGATCAGTGATTTCGATATCTTTTATCCAGAACGTATGGCTTCTCGCATCCTGGGCATGGGAGATGTTGCCACGCTGGCAGAACAAGCGAAGAAAGCTTTCGATGGTGACTCTGCTAAGAAGTTAGAGGACAAGTTCTTATCGGGAGAAGATTTCTCACTCGATGATTTCTTAGAACAACTAGAGGCAATGTCGAAGATGGGCTCGATGGGCAAGCTACTTGGAATGCTGCCCGGTGCGGGTGCGATGAAGAAACAGATTGAGAATTTCGATGAATCTGAGATTACGCGCACGAAATCAATAGTGCAATCTATGACTCCCAAGGAACGTCGAGATTTGAAAGTTCTTAATGGTTCACGTCGTGCTCGAATTGCTTTGGGTGCTGGACGAAAAGTCTCTGATGTCAATGCACTGGTAGATAAGTTCACCGCTGCGCAGAAGATGATGAAGCAGATGAGAAACGGTGGATCAATGCCCGGGATGCCTGCTGGAATGCCAGGTCTTCCTCCAGCTCCATCCAAGACTGCGCCACCGGCTAAGAAGAAGTCGAAATCCGGAAATCCCGCTAAGCGTGCGCTGGAAAATGGGACGATTTCTTAATTTTGAGCGTACCTGGCAAGATTAGCCACCTGTTACAGGGCCCTCTACCCCGGTAACAATCCAATCCACAGTTGGACCACTTAGTTACGCACCCCGCTGTAGCAATTTGGTTCGGCACACTTTTTAGGAGCACAAGTTCTTTGTCTACAAAAATTCGCTTAATGCGCATGGGAAAAATTCGCACACCTTATTTCCGCATCGTAGTTACAGATTCACGTAAGGCACGTAACGGTCTTTCAATTGAAGAAATTGGTCGCTACGTTCCAGGTCAAGAACCATCACTGATCGAAGTTAATTCAGAGCGTGCTCTGTACTGGCTTGGTGTTGGCGCACAACCATCGGAGGCAGTAGAGGCGCTTCTGAAGGTGACCGGAGATTGGCAGAAGCACAAGGGTCTTCCAGGAACTGAAGGAACACTTCGTGTTGCAGCTCCAAAGCCACACAAGAGCGTTGCCTATGAAGCAGCTGTGAAGGCTGCCGCTGCAGAACCTGCAGAAGGTGCAACAACTTTGAAGAAAAAGGCACAGGATAAGTTAGCTGCAAAGGCTAACCCTGTTGTGGCAGAACCAGTGGCTGAGGTTGTTGCTGAAGCTCCAGCTGAGGTTGTTGCTGAAGCTGCAGTAGAAACTCCAGTTGAAGTTGTAGCCGAAGAAACTCCCGCTCCAGAAGCGGTTGTAGAAGATGCAGCTGTAGCAGAAACTCCTGCTGAATAAATATGATTGACGAAGCACTCGAACATCTCGTAAAGGGAATCGTTGATAACCCTGACGATGTCAATGTGAAGGAAAAGACTCATCGTCGAGGAACAACTCTCGAAGTTCGTGTTAATCCTGAAGATATCGGCAAGGTGATTGGCCGCAATGGTCGTACAGCAAAGGCGCTTCGTACAGTTGTAAGCGCTCTTGCTGGTCGTTCAGTTCGCGTCGATCTCATCGATACCGACGAGGTTCGCTAACTTTTACACCCATGAAATTAAACGTGGGCCGCATTGGTAAAGCTCACGGGATTTTAGGTGAAGCGACAATCGAAGTTCGCACTGACGAAGCTGAAGATCGCTTTGCCATTGGC
>CAIXKQ010000114.1 GCA_903920065.1 uncultured Actinomycetes bacterium | reverse complement strand
TCAAGGGCTGTATCAAAATCATCAACATAAAAAGCTAAATGGTGGCCACCGATATCAGAGTTCCTAGGTTGAGGCGCTGCCTCATCGGCTGCCTCGTATTGAAATACTTCAAAGTTTGGCCCGGACTTGCATCGAAAGAAGCGAAGCTCGCGCATCACCGTGCGAGGGTGAACACCTAAGTGCTCTGCCATCCAATCGTCATCACTGCTAAATGGCCCGAGGCTATAAATGAGCTCACAGCCAATGACATCAACGAAGAATCTCTCGGCTTGGTCAAGATCGGGGACGGTAAATCCAATGTGTTCGGTGCCGCGCAGCCCTGGAATTCCTGTCATTGACGAGCCCTTTCTCTTAATTGGATACAATCTAGCCTTATTTGACCCAAAAAGGTAAGATTTTGGCAATAAACCTTGTGATTGGATGCAATCTTAGATTACTGTTCTCTCATACGGCACTTGCCCATAGATCCGTCTTACCCCATGAGGAGTTCTCCATGACTAATCGCACCCCCCTTGAAGCGCGAGCGCCCTGGGTTGAAATTGCGACAACTCCCGATGATTGGAAGAAGGCAGATCCACAACTTCTAGAGACCATGCTCGGACAACTGCATTTAATTCGTGCATTTGAAGAGGTAGTACTGGAGCTGGCGAGTGAAGGTTTAGTCCACGGACCAGCGCACTCTTCAATCGGTCAAGAGGGTGGCGCAGTCGGCTCGATCATTTCACTTAACTCACAGGATGCAATCAATGGATCACACAGAGGTCACCATCAATTCCTGGCCAAAGTTATTAACCATGTCTCAAATGGAAAATTGGATGTCACAGCGCTAGTCAATCCTGCCTTACAAGAAGTTTTACAACGCACACTTGCTGAAATTCTTGGATTAGCTCAAGGGTATTGCAGTGGTCGCGGCGGTTCTATGCACCTTCAATATTTTGAAGCCGGAGCCCTTGGAACAAATGCAATTGTTGGCGGCGGCGTTCCGCTTGCTGCAGGAAACGCCTGGGCGCAAAGGAAAGCACTCACTAATAATTTAACTGTTTCATACTTTGGCGATGGCGCTGTCAATATTGGCTCTGTCCTTGAGACTATGAATTTAGCTGCCGCTTGGAAGCTACCGATGGCATTTTTCATTGAGAATAATCTCTATGCAGTATCGACACACGTTTCTGAAGTAACAGCTGAACCACGTCTTTCAGCTCGCGCACTTGGTTTCGCTATTCCATCATGGAAAGTTGATGGAATGGATCCACTTGCGGTGCACCTTGCGATGAGAGAAGCAGAGTCACATATGCGCAGTGGCAAAGGTCCAGTTGTCATTGAGGCAGATGTCTACCGTTACTTCCATCAAAATGGACCATTCCCTGGTAGCGCATTTGGTTATCGCTCCAAGGAAGAAGAAGCTCAGTGGCGCGAGCGCGATCCGCTCTTGCGCGTTGCAACAGAGATGATTGCGCTGGGATTAATTGACCAAGCTGGTGTTGATTTAGTTCGCACACAAGCACTTGATGCCAACCGTCTTGCCGCGTCGGCACTGCTTGAGCCCAACCCAGATGCACCAGGAAAGCGAAGAATCAAGCCTGAACTATGGCCCGATGTCTCCTTCGTCAACGTTGGAGTACGTGGAGATGCCTCTGAACTTAATGGAGCTCGCACACTAGAACCACTATCAGATGGTGGCGCGAAAACAAATATGAAATTTGTTGACGCTGTTGCTGGTGTAATCGATGCCGCCATGGAGAAAGATGAACGAGTAATAGTTCTTGGTGAAGATATCCATCGTCTGAATGGCGGCACCAATGGCGCAACTAAAGGTTTAGCAAAGAAATTCCCTGATCGAGTACTAGGAACTCCGATTAGTGAAAATGCATTTGCAGGTCTCGGTGGAGGTCTCGCACTCGATGGTCGTTACCGACCAATCGTGGAATTTATGTATCCAGATTTTATGTGGGTTGCAGCTGATCAGGTGTTTAATCAAATTGGTAAGGCTCGCCATATGTTTGGTGGAAAGAATCCTGTTCCTCTAGTTCTTCGTACCAAGGTGGCAATCGGTAGCGGCTATGGATCACAGCACCTTATGGATCCTGCCGGAATCTTTGCAACAAGTCCTGGCTGGCGAATCGTTGCAGCATCTACTCCTGCTGAATACATCGGTTTGATGAATGCCGCACTTGCACTTCAAGATCCAGTACTTGTCTTAGAACATGTTGATCTCTATCAAGATATGGGCGATGTCCCTGAAGGTGACTTTGGGTATCAAATCCCATTTGGTAAGGCAAATATTCGACGCGAGGGTAAAGAGTTAACAATTCTTACCTATTTATCGATGGTTAAACACTCATTGACTGCCGTTGAGCAAAGCGGGATGGATGCAGAAGTTATCGACTTACGATGGCTAGATCGTGCCTCAATTGACTGGCAGACCATTGAAGCCTCTATCAAGAAGACAAACTCAGTTCTTATCGTTGAGCAGGGCGCTTCCGGAACTTCTTATGGCAGTTGGCTCTCTGATGAAATTCAACGTCGCTATTTCGACTGGTTAGACCAGCCGATACAACGCGTCTCTGGATCAGAGGCATCCCCAAGTATTTCTAAGGTTCTAGAGCGCGCTGCCTACGCTGGCGTGGAAGAAGTAGTTGCAGGCCTTGCTCGCGTCAAAGCTGGATTTGGCGGTAATAAATAGCATGGCATCAATTATGAGAATGCCAGAAGTTCTGGCCAACGCAACTGAGGCAATCATCGCCAACTGGCTTATCCAGGAAGGTGGCTCATTTGTTGTCGGGCAAGCAATGGCTGAAGTTGAGACTGAGAAGGCTCTCGTTGAAGTGCCAGCGGAAACGGAGGGGATACTAGGAAAGTACCTCGCCATTAATGGCGCATCTGTTCAAGTGGGTGCTCCCATTGCAATTTTGCTCTCAGTAGGTGAAGGCCAAGCCGAGATAGATTCTTTGATGGCTGAGGCAGGAGTGCAAGCTTCTTCTATCCCTGAGCCGGTAGCAAATATCAGCACACCTTCCGTTGTTCAAGAAGTCGTTGCAGAAACACCAAAGGCAACAGCACCAAAGGCAGAATCTAACGGACGGCTTTTTTCTAGCCCACTTGCTCGCCGAATCGCGAAGGAATATGGGATCGATCCAGCTTCAATTCAGGGCACTGGTCCTGGTGGCCGAATTGTTAGACGTGATGTGCAGGATGCAATCTCTACTGGCACAAAACCTGAAGCAAAGTTTGTTAACACTGTAATTCCGCAAGGAACTTTCGTAGATACTCCACATTCAGGCATGCGAAAAGCGATTGCGCGCAGATTGACTGAAAGTAAGACAACAGTTCCGCATTTCTATTTATCTGCTCCAGTCATTGCTAATGACATGTTGAATTTTCGAACAAAATACAATGAATGGGCAGATAAGAAGGTTTCAGTTACCGATCTCATTCTCAAAAGTGTGGCTGCTGCCTTCACTGATGTTCCTGCGGCAAATGTCATCTGGACCGAAGCAAGTTTGCGTCAGTTCAGCGACGTGGACATCTCAATTGCAGTTGCCGCCGATAAAGGTTTAGTTACTCCGGTTGTGCGCGCTGTGAATCAGATGAACCTTGGACAGCTAGGTCTTGCAACTACCGACTTAATTGATCGCGCCCGCGCAGGTAAATTAAAGCAAAATGAAATTGAGGGTGGGTCTTTCTCTGTCACCAACCTAGGTATGTATGGAACAGACGAGTTCTCTGCAATTCTCAACCCACCTCAATCGGCAATTTTGGCCGTAGGAGCTGCAAAGCAAAAGCCTGTTGTGATTGATGGTGAAATTCAGATTCGTTCAATTATCAATTTCACACTGTCAGTAGATCATCGAGCAATCGATGGAGCGCTGGCAGCTCAATGGCTTGCTGCATTCGTTAAGCGCTTTGAAAATCCATTCTGG
>CAIXKQ010000113.1 GCA_903920065.1 uncultured Actinomycetes bacterium | reverse complement strand
GGTGTGGATGTGCTCTACCGAGGAGAAAGCGCTGATGTGCTTCTTGTCAGTATCGGTGCGATGGCAGCAATTGCCGTAGAAGCTGCTTCACAGGCATACCGTGAAGGTGTGGGTGTGACAGTGATTGATCCGCGCTGGGTGAAACCAATCCCAGATTCACTTATTACTATGGCGCGTCGCTATAAGAGTGTTGTTGTTCTAGAAGATGGCATTAAGCATGCCGGAATCGCAAGTTCAATCTCGGAAGCTTTCCGCGAGGCAGGCCTGAACGTTGCTATTCACAGCATTGGCATTCCGCTGGAATTTATTGAGCACTCAAAGCGATCAGAGATTCTTGATGACCTTGGAATTAACGCCCAGAAGATTTCACGCGACATCGTCGCATGGAACTCTACTGTGGAAGAGATGCAATTCCCGGAGCATGAAAACGTTGACCGCACACAGAATCGCTAATTCCTTCGCGATCTAAGTACGGCAAGATTCCACCTAAGTGCATCGGCCAACCGGCTCCCATCAGCATGCAGAGATCAATCTCTGCCGGACTAGAAACCACACCTTCATCAAGCATCATCCGCGCTTCTTCCGCTAACGCTTTGAGTGCACGAAGTCGTACTTGTTCAGCTGTTGATGGCGCATCACCCTTGTGAACCAGGGCAAGGGCTGCGGGATTGGCACTCAATGATCCATCATCGTTTTTGATGTAGAAAGTCTTTACACCTTCTTTGACCATCGCCTGCATTGTGGGGGAGATGCGATATCGCGGCCCTAGGTTTGCATGCAGAGTTTCGGCAACGTGCACAGCAACCCCTGGACCTACAAGACCCAATAATTCAAACGGAGACATTGGAAAGCCGATGTTGCGCATCGCGTTATCTGCTACCTGCGGATCAGTTCCCTCATCAACTGCGTCGGTGATTTCTCCCATGAAGCGTGTGAGTAGACGGTTAACGACAAATCCCGGAGCATCTTTGCAAATAATCATCGTCTTTTTTAACTCTTTGCCAATGCTGACGGCAGTTGCAGTAGTTGCATCATCGGTATGAGTTGTGCGAGCGATTTCAAGAAGAGGCATTACTGCAACTGGATTAAAGAAGTGAAAACCGACTACTCGCTCAGGGTGTTCCAACCCTTCGCTCATGGCCTGAACTGAAAGCGATGATGTGTTCGTGGCTAGCACGCACTCTGGTCCAACAACCTTCTCCAATTTTTTGAAGAGCTCTTGCTTAAGTGTTAGCTCTTCAAAGATCGCCTCTATGACAAAGTCACAACCTACAAAGACGCTTTGATCTGCAGAACCGCTGATGAGCAAGGCAAGACGCGCGGCAGATTCTGCGCTCATGCGCTTTTTCTCTACCAACTTAGTTAATTCAGCCTTTACCCACGCCACACCTTTATCAGCGCGCGCTTGGTCAATGTCTGTCATGACAACTGGACATTTAAGGTTGCGAAGAAGCAGCAACGCCAATTGCGAAGCCATCAGACCAGCTCCGACAACGCCTACTCGAGCTACCTTTCGTGCTAGCGCTGGCTTTGGTGCCCCTTCCACTTTCTTGCGCTTCTTTTGAATGACATTAAAGGCATAGAGGGAGGCACGTAATGGATCTGACATGGTCAGATCTGCCAGCGCTTGATCTTCGG
>CAIXKQ010000112.1 GCA_903920065.1 uncultured Actinomycetes bacterium | reverse complement strand
TGGTCAGAGTCAATCGTGTCGCAAGTAACGTCAATGACTACTTTTTCAAGTAAAGATTCAACGACATCCAGTGCGGTAATCGTGGCACCAGCGTTAGTAATTGTTGTGGTTATCAAAGCAACAGGTTGAAGTTCTGGCGACCCCTCAACACGAATCGTGATTCCGTATCCGGGTGATGTAGAAGCCATTTACACAACTCCGTAGAGACGATCGCCAGCATCGCCTAAGCCAGGGACTATGTATCCCTTTTCATTTAACTTTTCATCAAGTGAGCCTGTCACTAGCGTGATAGGAATTCCTGCGTCTTTAAATTCATCCTCAAGTGCCTTAATTCCCTCTGGGGCAGCAAGTAAACAGATGGCAGTAATTTCATTTGCACCTCGCTCAATGAGGTAATTAATCGCCATAGCTAACGTGCCACCTGTTGCAAGCATTGGATCAAGGACAAAACATTGACGACCAGATAAATTCTCGGGTAAACGATTTGCGTAGGTACTTGCTTGCAGCGTTTCTTCGTTGCGGACCATCCCAAGGAATCCAACTTGCGCTGTGGGCAATAACTTTGTCATTCCTTCAAGCATTCCCAAACCTGCGCGCAAGATGGGTACGACAACTGGTCGTGGTTCGGCTAGCACTAATCCGGTCGTAGTTGTCACTGGAGTTTTAATGGAGATAGATGTGGTGCGAACGTCGCGGGTTGCCTCATACGCGAGCAGAGTCACCAATTCTTCAACAAGAAGTCTGAAAGTTGGAGAATCGGTCTTTTCATCGCGCAGAATGGTTAATTTGTGAGAGATTAACGGATGGTTCGCAACGTGAACTTTCATGTCATTTACTCTACAGGGCTTTCTTTCTAATCCAATGAGTGCCAAAATGGTTGATGTGTCAGAGCAGACCCAGGACTTCGCAATTGAGGCGTGGCATGAAGACGGCCGCTGGTCTCTTGCCGCTTTGCCTGATCCGGATGACCTAACTCACATTATTGATCGTCTAAAAAAGCAGCAAACAAACGGTGGTGCTGTCGCTCTCATCGCTATCGATGACGAATTCTTCATCGCAATTCGTGTACTGGGTAGCAACGTTAAATACTTCATGAGCGATATCACCGCAGCTCTCGACTATGAGGTGGCCGCTGAATTCTTAGAAATTGCAGACATAGATGCACCTGATGAAGAAGATGAGCCACTACCTACCGGAGACCTAGATATCTTTGCTGACTTAGGCTTATCACATATGGAACTCTCAACTCTCTGTGATGATGCCAATCTTTTCCCAGACGAACTTATCGAAGCTATTGCTCATCGATTAGGATTTGGGGAGCAATTTGCAGAGTTATTGGAGTCATAGAAATTTCACTTCGTACGCCAGATGAATTAATGGGTGAGGCAATTGCAATCGCTCATAGCGCTGTGCGCACAGGAGATGTTCCAGTCGGTGCAATTGTTTTAAATAGAGATGGCATTGTTATTGGAATAGGCTCCAATGAACGCGAAGCAAACAACGACCCGACAGCCCACGCCGAAATAGTTGCCATTCGTAATGCAGCTTCACGTTTACAAAATTCGCGCCTTGATGGTTGCACCTTGGTGGTAACTCTTGAACCATGCGCCATGTGTGCCGGCGCAATCGCGCAGTCAAGAATTTCACAGTTGATCTTTGGTGCTTGGGATGAAAAAGCTGGGGCAGTGGGCTCGGTCTGGGATGTACTTCGCGATCCACGTTCAATTTTCAATGTTGAAGTAACAGCTGGAGTACGTGAAGCTGAGTGTGCGCAGTTGCTGAAAGATTTCTTCTCAGATAAGTAGTTCGTAAGAAGGATTTAAAATAACTAGCTGGCCATCTTCTTCTCCGACCATTCCCTCCGCACGCATCTCCATGCCTACTTCCAAACCCGCGATCTCGCGACGGCCCAAGAAGTTCAAAGTGATTCCACCACTGTGATCCCAGACTTCAACCTGAAGAATGGGAGCAGAGCCACGCGGAGCTGTGGAAATTGAAGTTACCCTGCCATGGACCATGGAGCGTTTACGCCATTGAATTTCTCCAATAGCGGTCACATCATCTGCATAGTGAGTCACCGGTGCAAACACCTTGGGTGCATCCTGCGTAGGTTTTTGGATATCAGTGGCCTTAATGTGGGTCAAGCTTTCACGTTCATGATTGATAGCTAGTGGCTTACCTGAAGTTATTCTGTTGACATCAAATGGCACAATCGTTGCAACCACGCGCTGTAGCTGCGAGATTGGTGCTGCAATCTCTTCCGCAGTTTGATCATGCAGCAGGCGACCCAAGAATCGTGAGTATGAACGACGAGGCAAGAGAATCGTTAACTCAAGATCCGGCTTTTCTGTCTTGCGGATTGCGTAGTCGAGGGCAGAGTTAGCGATACGTCGGTCTGGGCAATCGATGAGTTCAAGCTGAACATCTTCAAGTGCGACAGATGCTGCCCACGCTTTCTGGATTTCTTCAGCGCGACGATCATCGATGACAAAATGCACTGCCTTAATCTTGTGTGGTTTAAGGCTTCGGGCATAACGAACGGCGCCCACAGTTGCGATATCAACACTATCAATAAAGATTGTGACATCGTGACGTGCCATAGAAGTGGCACGTTCCTGCTCAGTCTTCACTGAGAGTGCATCTTGTTCACGAGTGTATTGACGACGTAAACGCAAGAATGTTGCAACCAAGATTGGAGCCGTCACCAGTACTAACCATGCGCCTTCAGTGAATTTAACTACAGAGAAAATAATGACGATTGCAAAAGAAATTGACCCAGCAAGTGAGTTGATAAAGACTTTAATCTTCCAGCCTTTAGGTTTAGTACGTAGGAAGTAGCGAGTCATTCCGAAGCCAGCCAATGTAAAACCGGTAAAAACTCCAAGGGCATAGAAGGCGACGAGGTGTTCGACTGACCCTGCCGTGATTACTACCAAGAGAATTCCGCCGCCTGCAAGCAAGAGAATTCCGTTTGAGAATGCAAGACGGTGACCACGCTTAGTTAATTGGCGTGGAAGGTAGCCATCTGATGCAACAAAGTTAACAAGAAGTGGGAATGCGCTGTATGTGGTGTTAGCGCCCGCAAACAAAATAAGCATTGTTGCTAGCTGAACCATAATAAACATAAATGATCCAAAGGCACCTGTACCCACTGCTGCCTTTGCAATCTGTGAAATTACTGTAGGAACACCAGATTCATATGGCATGGCATAGATGTGATGAGCAAAGTAAGAAACTCCCAATACAAGCGTTCCAAGCAGACAGCTCATAACAACGAGGGTGCGCTTGGCGTTCACATGCTCTGGTGTTTTAAAGAGAGCAACACCATCAGAAATTGCTTCAAGGCCGGTAAGAGAGGATCCTCCATTTGCAAAAGCGCGAAGCAAGATAAAAATTGCAGTAAATGTAAGAAGTCCTTGAGCCTCTCCGAGTTCGACCGCACCGGGTAAATTTGTATCGAGTACAGGCAAAGATCCATTGGCTAAACGGTAGAGCCCCATACCGAAAACAATGAACATACATCCGACGAAGAAGTAGGTAGGAAATGCAAAGGCCTTTCCCGCCTCTTTCACTCCGCGCAAATTTCCATATGTGAGAATTGCAATGACGGCAAAAATCATATGCATCTTCCACGGTTCAGTCGATGGGAAGGTCGAAATAATCGCAGCCACTCCAGCCGCTGCCTGAATTGCGAGAGTGACGATGTAATCAAGCATCAGTGCAACAGCTGCAATCTGCGCAACGACCGGTCCAAAGTTATCGCGCGAAACTATATAAGCGCCACCAGTTTTCGTATAAACGTCGATGACATTTCGATATGACAATGTAATGATGACAAGTATTGCAAGAACTATTGCAGTCATCGGCATCAGGATTGCGAATGCTGCTAAACCAAAGGCCGGAAGGAGGGCAATCAAGATCTGTTCTGAACCGTAGGCAGAAGATGAGATGCAATCCGAGGAGAGAATTCCAAGGCCATACCTCTTACTCAGGCGTTGGTGACCGAGGGAATGACGATTTAGTGCGCCACCTAAGAAAAATCGCTTTACTTTGTATGAGAACGGATCTTTTACATGTGCGTGTTCTTGAAGTGCCACCGGTTGCGGTGCATCATCGGTCCAAGACATAGGCATCGGCGACCCCCTTAGTGCATCTAAAGCAATTATCTTTCAAGAGTACTATCGTAGAGTTCTTCGGCTTTAACTTCTTGCAGGCTGCGCGTATGCTTATCATCATGCGTACACAGCTCTATATAAATGGCCAGTGGGTAGACGGAGCGAGCAAAGTCGCTGTCTATGACCCAAGTGATAATTCGGTAATTGCAGAAGTCTCCTTGGCCTCGATTTCCCAGTGCGAAGACGCAATCTCTGCAGCAGATGCGGCCGCAGTAGCCTGGGCGAAGTCGGCTCCCAGAGTGAGATCTGAAATATTACGCAAAGCTTTTGAAATTATGACAAGTGAGTTAGAAGCAATCGCAACCTTGATTTCACGCGAAAATGGGAAAGCGATGCCCGATGCTCGTGGTGAAGCAGCCTACGCAGCTGAGTTCTTCCGTTGGTTTGCAGAAGAGGCCGTTCGCACTCCTGGAGATTTCCGTAAGTCGCCATCGGGGGATAAGCGAATTCTTGTTACCCACCAACCAATTGGTCTTTCGATTCTGATTACGCCATGGAATTTTCCTGCGGGAATGGCTACTCGCAAGATTGGCCCAGCAGTTGCTGCAGGGTGCACGATGATTTTAAAGCCAGCAACCGAGACCCCCTTAACTGCCATGTATATCGTGGACATTATGGAGCGCGCAGGTTTGCCCAAAGGTGTTCTTAACCTAGTTCTTCCAGAAAAAACCGGACCTGCAATTTCTATGATGTTGCACGATCCAAGAGTTAAAAATCTTTCATTCACTGGATCTACCGAAGTCGGTCGAGTCCTTCTTAAGGAAGCTGCAGACAATGTGATTCGTTGTTCTATGGAGCTTGGTGGCAACGCTCAAGTGATTATTTGCGACGATGCAGATCTGGCTGTAACTATTCCTCAATTACTACTGGCAAAAATGCGCAATGGTGGCGCAGCATGCACCGCAGCAAACCGCATTTATGTGCAGCGCCCGATTGCTGATAAATTCATTAGCGAACTTACTAAATCTATGTCGGCTTTTGTTATGGGACGTGGAACCGATACTTCAACAACTCTAGGGGCATCTGTCTCAATGAAGGAACGCAACAAAATTGCGCAGATTGTTGATGAGTCAGTGGCAGCCGGTGCAAAAGTTCATCTTGGGGCGAAGCTACCTGATGGTGATGGAGCTTTCTATCCTGCAACAGTTTTAGGTGTCGAGAAAGACAACCCAATTCTCAATCATGAAATCTTTGGTCCAGTAGCCCCCGTGGTCATCTTTGATACCGACGAAGAGGCAATCGCATTAGCAAACGACACAGATTTTGGACTAATTAGTTACGTGTTCTCTTCCAGCTTAGGACGCGCGATACACATCGCCGAAGCTATGGAATCTGGCATGGTTGCCATCAATAAAGGCGTGATTTCTGATCCGGCCGCGCCTTTTGGTGGCGTGAAGCAATCAGGTCTTGGCCGCGAAGGTGGCTTTGATGGAATTCATGAATTCCTACAGACCAAATATATTGGCGTGGAGATACTCTAAATTCTAAATTGCGAGTTAAATCGCTAGCCAGAATGGATTTTCAAAGCGCTTAACGAATGCAGCAAGCCATTGAGCTGCCAGCGCTCCATCGATTGCTCGATGATCTACTGACAGTGTGAAATTGATAATTGAACGAATCTGAATTTCACCATCAATCACAACAGGCTT